>JBBRUM010000007.1:0-22688 GCA_038247815.1 Tepidisphaerales bacterium
CGCGTCGGCCATGCTTCACCATCCTTGGTTCAGCAAATTGCTTCCACCGACCACCCGCTTCCAAGCGTGCCGTCGATGAATCTTGTCCGCACACCCTAACAACCCGGAGCGCGCTGTCAAATTAAAAACCGAATTTTACGCTGGTTCGGTTTGCCCTTTCCGGTTAGTCCACCCGGAACGGAATGCACCTGGGGATCAAGATCTCTTGGATCATCCCCTCCTTGCCCACGATTTCATCCAACTGGTGTTTCACCTGCCGTCGCAAGGTTTCCAATCCCGGTTCATCTCCCCCGCCTAGTTTGGTCGGGTCGGACTGCGCGACAATCGTGCGGACCCGGTCCTTGATCATCGCTTCGCGTTCTTTGAACGTGGCTTCGATCTCGGCTTTGTTCTCGGCTTTGACGAGCACGACGATTGCGACGTCGTAGAGGTATCGCCGGCCGGAGTTCACGTTGGGAAAGCGTTCAGCGAGCATGGGGACTTCGGCGAGCCTTCCGATTTTGGAGGCGGCGCCGCCCTCCGTTGCGTGACCTCCCTCACCATGGGCCCCTGCTTCGCCCCCTTCGAGTGCGACATCTGCCGCTGCGGGCTTGGGTTTGCCGCCGCCCATGACCTTAAAGACGCCGACGAGTGCCCCGGCTTCGAGGACCATGATTGCGGTGATCAAAACGGGCGTTTTCTTCCAGATGGGCGCTTTTTTCGCCTTGGCGTCATCCGATACTGCGTCGTCTTTCTTTTCTTTTGCCTTTTCGGCCATGTTGTTTACCGCGGCTTGGGCGCGTCTCCACGAATGGTATCGGGAGTCGGCAAGTGTAACTTGGGTTCGTCTCGCTTTACCGGACGTGATCGACCGGAAACGATCACCCAAACGACCAACGCGTCGCTAGTCGGTCACGGGCCTGCGGATGAGTCTTGCGTAATCAATCGCACGCCGGATCACCTCCTGGATGTTCTCCCTGACCATGACCTTCTCACCGTGGTCGCAGCAGACGACGGTGTCGGGTGTGGACTCGATGTATCGGATTTTTTCGGCATTGATGACCATCTGCTGGCCGTTGAGACGTGTGAGGGTGATCATGGTGCGGGCCTCGGGGGTGACGGGTTACCGGACCATTATCGGCAAAGAAAGTGCCCCCGCGACAGCAGAATAAACACCCTGTCGCGGGGGCCGAAGATCGGCAACGCCGGCGACGCTACCGCGTGGCGTTGAGCAGTTCCTGAATCAATTGGTCCGATGTCGTAATCACGCGCGACGCGGCCGAGAAACCGGTCGAGGCGACAATCAAGTTCGTAAACTCCTTCGACAAGTCGACGTTGGACAACTCCAACGCCCCCGCACGCACCGCCCCCGCACCGAGTTGAAGCGGCGCGCCAATTACCGCCACCCCCGACGCAGCCGACGCCGAGTACAGGTTGCCGCCGTTGTCCAGCAAACCCTCCGGGTTCTTGAACAACGCGATCCCGATCTGTCCCAGCGTGCGGTTGAGTCCGTTGGTAAAGCTGCCCGTCACCGAGCCGTCAGCACCGATGGCGAACGAAGAGAGCGTCCCGATCGGAAAACCGTCCTGCTCCGAGAACTGCAGCGTGGAGTTCGTCGAGCGAAGCCCGGTCACGCGGGAAAAGTCGAGGTCGATGGTCTGCGGGGTGGTCGCGCCCGTGCTCTGACGCGAGATCGTCACCGACGCACCCGTCGTGTTCACGAGCTTGCCATTGCCATCAAACTGGAAAGTGCCCGAGCCGATTACGCCGGTCGGATCGCCGACGTTGTCCGGCGAAGTCGCCGAAAATTTCCATGTCACACCGGCTGGTGTGATGGCGTCGAGCGTCGCGGTGATGTTGATGTTGATGGGGTTCCCGATGGAGTCAAAACCGCGGAGGACTGTGGTGACGGGCTTGCCATTGGGGTTCGACTCGATGGCGGGGATGTCGCCGGTGGTGCCGTCGGCGAGTGCCAGCGGCCCGCCCGTGACAGTGAGCGCGTTGGCCGCTCCGACGTTGCCGGAAATCAAGAACTGTATCGAGTTGACATCACCGTTGGGCGGCGTCGCGTCGTTCTTAATGTTCGCCCCGGGTCTGGGAATGCCGCTGCCGGAGGGTGCGGCGGCGTCAATGCCAAGTGCCGTGTTGTAGAACGTCGAAAGGTCGGCGAGCGACGATCCGGCCCCGACTGTGAAGGTTTGCGGGGGCAGCGCAACGCCGCCGCGGGTCGGGTTGACTGTGATGGTGTCGCCGACGTTGAACAGCGGCACGCCGTTGGCCGCCGTCGAGGCAACGCTCGTCAGCAGCGTCGCAACCGTCGGACGCGCAGCGCCGCCCACCGTCGTCAGCGCCTGCGAGTTCAGAACCGACGCCCCGCCGCCACCCGAAGACAAGTTACCCTGAAATTTCACGTCGGAAGTGGCTTGGGCGAGGGTCGCAGTACCCAGCGGAATGTTGAGACGACTGAGCTGACCCAGCTGCAACACTCCGGCGTCGTTGACCGAATAACCCATGACGAAGTCGCCGTTGGTGTTCACCACTTGGTTCGAGGCGTTGAGCGAGAACGAGCCGTCGCGGGTGAACCGGCGCTCGTTGCCCTGAACGATGAAAAAACCGTCGCCGTCGATGGCGAGGTCGGTCGCCCGCCCAGTGGGCTCGATTGCGCCGGCGGTGAAGTCCTTCTGGATCGCGCCGACAGTGGCACCCAAGCCACGCTGTGACGGGTTCTGGCCCCCGAAGTCAGCCGTGGTCGGCGAACCGGCGTTGTCCGTCACATAAAACTGTGGCGAAAAAATCGTCCTCGACGACTTGAACGCGACCGTGTTGACGTTGGCAATGTTGTTGCCCACCACGTTCAACCGGGTCTGGTTGACGTCGAGACCGGAAAGACCGGTGAACAGCGTGGAAGTAAGTGCCATGGCGTAACCCCATTCTGGCGGGTCGGGGGTCCGGGGCGGCACATCCTGCGCCTGCCCCGATTACCCGACCGGCAAAATTGAACGCAATCACCGGGTCCAAACAGCTCGAAACGACCCGGACTGCCTCTGGAATACGGGTCGCTCCGCGACCAATGATCCGACCCACTCGACACCGGCAAAACCCATGCCAATCTCAGCGATCGCCGTTGATTGATCCGCCGCCCGACGTCTTCGGCGTCAACACCGAGGTGACCACAGGCCCGGTCAGACCGTCCGCGCTGGGAACCGTCGCACCACTCCCCCCAGCCGTTCCCCCCGTTCCCCCCAATACCCCACCTCCCGTCGTCGCATTGACCGACGCCGGCGCAGGACCCACGTCCGTCACGCGATCCAGCGGCAGCGACTTGCCCGTGTCCAACTCCAAAACCACTTTTTTGTCCCGCACCCGCACCGACGTCACCAACCCAGTCAGTTTCGATCCCGTCCCGTCCAAACCCGCCACCGACCGCCCGATCATCCCCGAAGCCGACGACACCTGATTCTGCAGCACCATCGACTGCAACGACGTCTGCAGCGACGTCTGCGACTGCAACGTGCCGATCTGCGAAACCTGCGCGAGCAGCTCGTTGTTCTTCATCGGCTGAAGCGGATCCTGGTTCTTCAGCTGCGTAATGAGCAGGTTGATGAAGTCCTCGGACCTTAGTTGACTCTTGGGGTTGTTCGGGGCGACCGAAGGTTCGTAACTGGAGTTGAGGGAGCTGACATTGGACATGGAGGTTCCTTCGCTGGGTTGGGGGGTCGTTGCTTCACGCGAACAAACTGACGTCGTCGCCGGCGGCGCGTCGCCACATGCGCTCCAGAAGGTCCCGGCGCTGCTGGTCCCGCCGCGAACCGTCCTCGTTCGACTGATACTGCTGGGAAGACGAACGCGATTCGGGGTTCCCGGCGTCGGAGTCCCGCGACGACGCCTCCGCCTTGGGCGCCTGCTGCACACTCAGGCGATCAACCGACAAACCCGCCGCCGACAGCGACTCGCGCAATTGCGACAACGTGGAACTGATCAGCCGGGCCGACTCCGCGTTGTCGGTTGAGAACGCCACCGACGCCAGTCCGTCTTTCATCACCACCGAAACCTGGACCGCCCCGAGCTCAGGCGGGTCCAGACGAAGCGTCATTTTCCCACCACCGGAGAGCATCTGCGAACGGACGCCCGAAACGATCGATGTCGCGTTCGCGCCGGAAAACCGCTCGGCATCGGTGTACGGGGCGGCGACCTGCGGGACCTCTGCGGCCGCGGACTTCACGTCAGTCATTGCGGGACCGCTGAGCGAGTGCAGCGACGCCAGTCGATCAAACGCGGACGAAGTCGTTCGACCAGCGGCCGATTCCGCCGCCGCGCCCCCGCCCCCGCCCCCGCCCGCCGACTGCCCCGCCGCCGACTCGGCAGTTGTCGCCGCCACGGACGGCAGCGCGGCGAAGGTATTGGTTTTGGTCGACGGGGAATTAACCGGCGTGGTGGCCTCCGGCGCGGCTTGCCCGTCGCCGGCCAGCGCGTGCGATGTCGGGTCCTTCTTGACCGGTTGCGGCGCCTCGGTGCGGCCTGGCGTCGAGAGACCGGCGGGGGCCTCCGACGCGTCGCCTCCCTTGGAACTCGGCCTGACCCCGCTCAGAAAGGTCGCAAAGGACGAGAATTCGGAGTCGGATTCGGGGGAGGACGACTCATCGCCGCGATGCGTGTCCGCGGGATTCGGTGCGGTGGCATCTTCTCCGCCGAGAGACTCGGCAGCGCCGAAGTCGATCACGGAGAACTGCCCGACTTGGACCTGCGCGAGCTCGACCGCCGATGCCTTTGCGGATGCCTCCGCAGATTCCTCCGCGGATTGCTGCGCGAATTCCTGCGCGGCAGCCTGCCCGACGTCGGTCTCGAGGGCCTCGGTTCCATCGAGTTGCGCCGGGTCGGCGCCCAAGTGCTGCCGTGGCAACTCCTTTTGCACGCTAACATCGACGGGTTTCCCATCGTCGGCCGGCTCGCCCAGCGACGCATGCGCCCCGGGCAACGGCGAGAGTTCGTCGGACTCGTCGGCGACGGGAATCGTCGAGGTCGAGCCGTCAACTGGGCGCAGCGCGCCGGGATCGACGGCTGAGTCGGAGTCGGAGACTTCGGGCGCGGTTCTCCGGGATGGCGACGTCGCGGCGGATCTCTCCGACCGACCGGATCGCTCGGAGGGGTCGCCGCTGGATGCCTTGGCGTCGGCGGAGGGCCGGGCGGAGGATCGCGAAGAAGACTTGGCCGAGTGGCCGCGGCTTTCAGCCGAGGGCTGGGACCTCGTTGAGTTGCTGGCTTGGGCGGTGTCGGCGCGGGAAGGCCGTTCCCGATCCCCGCCGCGTGGGCTGACGGAGGACGGGTCGGACCTGCCGCCCGCCGACTGCGTGCGACGGGAAAGCTCGCGGGTAAAATCAGCGTTGGGCTTGCCGGTTGCTCGGGCGGGCAACGTCCCATTCGGGCCACCCGACGCGGCGCGGTTCGAGACCAGATTAAACGCGGAGCCGGGGTTGGCGTTGGGAGTCATGTTGCGCCGGAGTGGGGTAAGTGGCGGAGAGGAAGGCAAAAGTGCGCTTCGGTCGCCTCGGGCAACGGAACCGCCAACGGTGTAAAACAATCCGCGCTCCGCGCGGGGAACCTTGAACGGCAAAATCCGCGTGGCATTAGTTCCCGGAGGCTTGGGGAGCAATCGGCGTGCCGCCCGGCTGAGCGCTCGCCGGCCCGCCGGGAACGTCGCCCCCGGCCCGGCGGATTCGGTCGAAAATCAGCCCCAATCGACTCATTTCTTCCGGCGACTCGAATTCTCGGATGATCTTCGAAGCCGTTCGGGGCGGCATGGCCTGCAGGTACCGCGCGACGATCTGGTCGTCGAGACCGAGGAAAACGCGCTTGACCTGCTCGGGGGGCATCGACGTGTAGAGTTGCAGTTCGGCTTGGAAACCGGCGTCGTTCTCAATTCGCGCCGCTTCGGACTCGCGTTCGTCGAGCGTTTTTTGGCGGGCGGCGAGGGTGACGCGGTCGCGGGCGAGCTGGTCGCGGGCGGCTTCTATTGTGCGCTGCAGGTCCTCCATTTCGCGGAGGCGGCGTTCGAGTTGGCCCATTTGTTCGTCGAAGGCGTTGCGGATGAAATCGACCTGCTCGGTGGCGGGTCGACCCGCCTGCTTGGCGAGGAGTTCCTCGAGCTTGAGCAGCGGGCGCGTCGTGGCTACCGGCTGGGTCGCAGGCTGGGACGCCGGCTGAGACGCGGGCGGCGGGAAGAGGATCTCGGTGATCCTCTGCGTGTTGTCGCGCGACAACCGGCCCGACGCCAACAGATAACCGGCGGCAGCGACCACGGCCACGAAGTGCACCGCCGCAAGAGTCAGAATCAATCCGATTATCTTCTTCATGTTCAATGGGGGGTGGGAAAGGGTTGGGGGGGGTTGGGGTTAGTCTTGACTCGCGAACGATTCGAGGCGCTGTTCGTCCTGCCAGAGCTGGGTCGTCATCTTCGAGGAGATATCGTCGGTTTCCTGCTGTTCGGATCTGATCAGGCGGGTTTTCCACTCGGCAAGTTTCCGCTCGCGGAGCTTGTCGACGACCTTTCGTGCACGCGAGGCCTCGATTAGCAAATCCCGTGCCTCGGCGACCTGCCGGGCGACCAGCGCCATCCGCTGCATGACTTCGCGCGCCTTTCGCCCGGTGGCGAGCATGAATCGCCGGTGGGCGGCGAGAAATGCAAGGTCGATGGGCCCGGTGAGGTGGCCGGCGCGGAGGTCCTCGGCGGAGGTCTTGACCGACTCGTCCAGCGATTGCAGCTCCGACTCGAGCTGGCCCATCCGCGCCAACAGCGCACCCAAGGCGCGCTGGCGGTCGCGCTCCAGCCAGGTTCGCTGCTTGAGCACCGCTTCGAGGTTGAATTCAAACCTGGGCATGGGTCACCTCGGGTCTCGATGGTTCACTGGCGCGCGGTCTGGGCGGGCGCGGCGGGCTGCCCGCGTCGGTTGGAGTTCGAGCGGATCGTCCGCTCGGTTGTCTCCAGCCATTGGCAGAGGTCGACGAGGTTCCGCTGCGCCTCCGGCAACGACACGGGCTTCATCGACTCCTGCCTGAGGAACTTGAGAATCGCCGGGCGCGACTCCACGGCCAGGTCATACTCGACCGACGTTCCCCGCTGATACGCGCCGAGGTTCACGAGGTCTTCGATGTCGTTCCACGTCGCGCACAGCGCGAGCACCCGCTGCGCCATCGTCACGTGCTCCCGCGGCACCACGTCCGACCGCACACGGGAAATCGACAGGTTGACGTCGATCGCCGGGAAGTGGCCGCGCGACGCCAGCGGCCGCGAGAGCATCAGGTGCCCGTCCGTGATCCCCTTGACCGCGTCGGGAATCGGCTCGTTGAAGTCGTCCCCCTCGACCAGCACCGTGTAGAACCCCGTGATCGATCCATTGGCCGCGTTGCCCGCGCGCTCGAGAAGCTCTGGAATCATCGAAAAAACCGACGGCGGATACCCCCGCGTCGCCGGCGGCTCCCGAGCGGCCAAACCCAGCTGCCGCTGCGCCTGCGCCAACCTCGTCAGCGAATCCAGCAGCAGAAGTACGTGCTTGTTTTCGTCGCGGAAGAACTCCGCCACCGTGCACGCCACCTTCGCCGCCCGCGTCCGCAGCAGCGGCGGGTCGTCCGACGTCGAGGCGATCACCACGCACTTCTTCAGCCCCTCCGGACCGAGCGTATGGTGCACGAAGTCGTGCACTTCGCGGGCCCGCTCGCCGATGAGCGCCACCACCGAAACGTCTGCCGACGTGTATCGCGCGATCTGCGCCATCAGCGTCGACTTGCCCACACCCGGACCGGAAAAGATCCCCATCCGCTGGCCCTGGCCGCAGGTATGCAACGCGTCGATGGCCCGGATCGATGTCGAGATCGGCGTTCGGATTGCAGACCGCGACAACGCCGGCTGACCGCGGGCGTCGATCCGGCGCAACTTCCCCAACGCCAGCGGCCCGCGTCCGTCGATCGGCTCGCCGAAACCGTTGAGCACCCTCCCCAAAAGCTCGTGCGAGCACCAGATTCGAGGTGACGACGCCAGCGACTCCACCCGGTCTCCCGGCGCTACGCCATTGGACGGGCTCAGCGGCGTCAGCAGTGTGCGCGGGCCCTGAAACCCGATCACCTCGGCGAGACACGGCGGCGCGTTGTTGCAATGGATCCGGCAGAGGCTGCCCGTGGGCACCGGAAGGTCCGTCGCCTCGATCGTAAGCCCCGCCAGGGCGCACACCGCGCCCTCAAGCCGCATCGACATAGTCGTCGAAGCCGCCTCGATCTGGTGGTCCAACAAACCCGTACCGCGCTGGCCGTTGGAAAGCAGGTCGAAGTAGTTCATGTCGGAGCCTCCGACCCCGCGGGCAACAGGTCCGCCACCACCCGGTCCAGTTGCGTGTCCAGGTCCGCGTCAACGATGCCCGAACCCGCGATCAGCCTGCAACCGCCCGGCGCCAGCGACGCATCGCCGACAAGCTCCAAACTTTGGATGGTCGGAAACATCGCCCGCAGCGCCGGCAGGTCCTGCTCGAGCAACGACAACTGCGACGGATTCAGCGCCACCTTCACCGCCGACGCGTTTATCACCATCTTCAGGGCCTCGGCCACGTTCGCCCGCGCCACCTCCGGCTCGACGTCGCCGAGGCGTTTGGTGACCCGCCGGCCGATGGCGATCGCCAGTCGCACCACGTCGTACACCGTCTCGGATTCGAGCTTCCGACGCGACGCGTCGAGCTGCGTCGCCGCGCCGGTCAACGCCTCCACGAGAGACTCCAGCTTCGCCGACTGCGCAGCCATCGCCGCGTCGTACCCCTGCTTCCGCCCGTCCTCGATACCCGCCTCGAACCCCGCCAGCTTCCCCTCGCTGAACCCGATCTCGAACCGCTGCGATCGAAGCTGCTCGCCGTCCCGCTCGGCGTTTCGGATCAGAGTCTCCGCCTGCTTCTTCGCCCGGTCCATCACCGCGATGGCGTGGGCCTCCACGTCGCGCATCGAGAACGCGGTCGTCGTCGTCGGAGCTTGCAGAGACTTGATCAGACCCATCACCCGACTCCGCTAAACGACCATTTCCTTTTCCCCGCCGCGACCGGCAAGGGTGATCTCCCCCGAATCCTCCAGCCGGCGCACAACGTCGACGATCTTCTGCTGCGCCGACTCCACGTCCGACACCCGCACCGGCCCCATGAACTGCATGTCCTCCTGAATCATCTGCGCCGCCCGCTCCGACATGTTCTTGAAGATCTTCTGCTTGAGCTCCTCCGACGCCGTCTTGAGCGCCAACCCCAGCTCCGAGTTGTCCACCTCCTTCATCACCGACTGAATCCCCTTGTCGTTGACCAGCAAAATGTCCTCGAAGACGAACATCAGCCGCCTGATCTGCTCCACAAGGTCCGGGTCCTCCGCCTCAAGCCCCTCCATGATCCCCTTCTCCGTCGAACGGTCGGCGAGGTTCAAAATCTCCGCCACCGTGTCCACTCCGCCCGCCTTCTCGAACGTCTGCGAAACAATGTCCGAGAGCCTGTGCTCCAGCCCACGCTCGACCTCCCGGATCACCTCGGGGTTTGTCTGCTCCATGTTCGCAATCCGCTTGACCACCTCGACCTGCTTCTGACTCGGCAACCCGACCAGGATCTCCGACGCCTTCTGCGGCGGCAGGTGCGCCAAGATCAGCGCAATCGTCTGCGGGTGCTCGTCCTGAATGAAGGTCAGCAGGTTCTCCGATTCCGCCTTCTGCAAAAACGCGAACGGTGTCGTCGCCACCTGCTGCGTCACCTGCTTGATCGCCTTCGCCGCCTCTTCGGGCGAAAGCGCCATGTTCAGCAGGTTCTTCGCGTAGTCCAGTCCGCCCTCGGAAATGTAGTTGTTCGCCAGCGCCAGCTGATAATACTCGGACAGCACCGAACGCCTGTCGTCCAGCGACACGTCACCCGTCGAGGCAATCTCACGCGTCACCTCGTCGCGCGCCTCAGCCGAGAGACGCTTGAGAATCTCCGCGGCCTCCTCCGGCGGGAGCGACAGCAGCAATATCGCGGACTTCCGAACTCCTGGTACCTCGGGCATGGCTGTGATCCGTAAATGGGACTGTCCTTCACTCGACCCCGGCTAAACCCGGTTCATCCAACGCTTGACCAGCGAAACCGCCGCGTCAGGGTTCTCCTTAACCATGTTCGATACCTGACTGACCATCTGCTGCGTCTGCGACGTCTCCTCGTCCAGCTCCAGCGCCTCGAGGGTCGTGTTCCACTCCTGCACCGAACCGGCGACCTCCTCCCCGCCCGCCAGTCGCTCGATCTCACGCTGCTCCTCCGGCGTAACCACCGCCGCCGAAGCCGGAACCCCGCCCGAACCCTTCTTCACCAGCCCCGTCACCATGAACATCGCAATCAGCGCCATCACCCCCAGCGCCACTTCCTTCCCGTAACTCCCCACCAGCGACAACACCGGCGCCCCCGACCCAGACCCCGCCTGCAGCGGAGCGGGCTCGGCGTCCACGTAAAAATCCACCATCACCGACGCCTCGTCCTTCAGTCCCGTGCACGCCATCACGTCCCGCCTGATCTTCGTCAACTGGCCCGACATCAAGCTCCCCAGTGTCGCCTCGTCCGGGTCCTCGTTCGCCTTCGGATTCAACAGCCGCCAGATCTTGATGAAGTGCGACCGCGGCACCCGCACCGACGCCGCCGTCACCGTCCCGTCCCCGGCCGGTTGAAACGTCGTCGTCCTCGTCGTCCCGTAGTCCACCCTGAATGAGGTCGTCTCCTGGTTCGAATTCGACATACCCCCGCCCTGCCCCCCCGACGTCGGCAGCGCCACCCCCGCGTTGGGTACCGCACCGGGGTCACCCGCAGCCTGCGAAGTCTGCGACGTCTTGCTGGTCTGCGTCATTGACGACAGCGGCTGGTTGACGATGTTCTTCGGATCGACCGCCGACGTCTGCTGCTCCGTCCGCCGCGTGTTCACCTCCACCGTCACCGCCACGAAGACGTTCGGAATGTTCGCCAACTGCTCCCGGATCTTGTCCGCAAAGTGCTTCTCAAACCCCTGCTTGGTCTCCAGTATCTCCCCCGACATCAGCATCGCCCCGTTGTCACGGTCCTGCAGCGGAAACGACACCCCGTCCACGATCACGTTCACCCCCGTCCGCGACAGCCCCGCCTGCGCACCGACGACCCAGTCCGCCGCCGCCAGCACCAGCTTCTTCGACGGACGCTCGTTCTCCCTCATCTTGATGAATATCGACGCCCTCGGCTGCGACGGAGCCGAAAATGACTTCCGTTCCGCCGGGTCGATCTGCACCGTCGCGTCCTCGACGCCCGGAAACTGCGCAATCGTCTGCGCCAGCACCAACTGCCTTTTCTCGTTGAACAGACGGTCCGTCTTTGTCGCCGGGTCCCACATCGTCATCTGACTCACGATCTTGTCCACCGCGTCCGACGAGTTGCTCGGCTGAAGCCGGTTGAACGCCACCGCCGACAGCGCCGCCGGCATCTTGTCCGTTGGCACGAGAATCTGCCCGCCACCGTTGACCGTGGCCTTGATCCCCCGCCCCTCCAACACCGCCAGCATCCTCGTCGCCTTGTCCGGCGCGAAACCCTGGTCAAAAATCGCAACCATGTCCGGCGTCGAGGCGTAACGGCCCCAGTACAGCACCGTCATCACCATGATCGCCACCAGCGACGCGGCCAACATCCGCTGCGTCAGCGTCAGCCCGCCGAACTGCTGCTGAATTCCGAGGAATTGCTGCTTGAAAAAATCCATGAACAGGCCTCCTGCCCGCCGTGGCGTCCAGGCGCTTCCACGCCAAAACGCCCTCCACGGGAAACGCCGAATCCGTCCGGCGGCTGCAAACGCCCATCAGTCGCACTCCGGCGACCAACACGGCCTTCGCCCAGCGTGGTCGGATGAACGGTGCATCCTGCACCCATCCATTCCACGCCGGCCCAAATCTCACCTTCCCAATCCCTATTCCCAGTTCTCGCCTAACCCCGAAACAATTTCAAGTCTTCACCCGCCAAATTCCATTTCCCTACAACGGAATATTCCGAACCTCGTCGTACGCCTCCATCAACTTCGTCCGGATCGCCAGTAGCGTCTTGAACGCCACGTCCGACTTCTCCATCGCCGTCATCACCCCTGTCACGTCGTCGGTCTTCCCCAGCGTAAGGTCCTCCACCGCCCGACTCGCGTCCTGCTGCAGCTTCACGACCTCGTCGATCTGCCCCTTGAGCACGTCCGAAAAACTCGCCCCACCCGGACCGCCTCCACCACCCCGCACCGCGCCCCCGCCGATGACACCGGCTCCGCCCAACCCCGCGCCGATGTTGCTGATTCCACCACTCATGACTTACCGTTAGTTGTATCCACGCCGAACAAAAAAATCTCCGCCGCCTAAACCCAAAATCACGCGATCAACCTCAGCGTCGCGTTGAACATCGCCTTCGTCGTCTCCATCATCGTGATGTTCGCCTCGTACGCCCGCGTCGCCTCGAGCGCATTGACGAATTCCACCCCGAGGTCCACGTTCGGATACTTCACGTAACCTTCCCGGTCTGCGTCAACGTGCCCCGGCTCGAAACGGCGCCGAAACTCCGCGGCGTCCTTCTCGATGCTTTTCACATGCACGCCCGCCAGTTCCGGGTGCCCCGCACGCCCCTCCGACATCACCACAAACCGCCTTTGGTAGGGGTTGGGGCGACCCTGCGCGTCGCGCGTTGTCGTCGCGTTGGCCACGTTCTGCGCGATCGTATCCAGGCGCAGTCTTTGCGCCTTGAGTCCCGACGCCCCGATGTCCAATGCAGAAATCATTTCAGTCACTCACCTTGTCTCTACGAAACCCGTTCCTTCAACGCGCTCTGGATCGACGAAAACTGCCGCTTCATCAATTCCACGAACAAATTGTGCGTCAGCGCGTTCTTCTGAAAGTCCGTCATCAACTGTTCCACCGACCTGTTGTTCCCGTCATGAAACAGCATCGCATCCGTCGGCCGCGTGACATCCACTTTTGACAGGTTGTCGAACCGCACCGTTGACGTCGGCTGACCCCGCCGGGATTCCACCCGACTTCTCAGCGCTTCTTGAAACTTCCCCTCGTCGAGGTCCTTCCGTTGGTATCCCGGCGTGGTCAGGTTGGCGATGTTCTCAGCGAGAACCTCGTGCCTCGCCGCGTGGAAGCGCAATTTCTGCTCGACAACCGGAAGATTTCCCTGATTGATCAGTCTGTTAACGAACATGCGAGCCTCACCTTCAAACGGCGTGCCAAACGCCCCCAAAACCCTTTCCGCCCCCCTCCGAACCTCACGCGTCAATCGCCTCCGCCACCCCCTCGTCCTTCCACTTCTTCAGCTTCATCCCCAGCGTCCGCACACCAATGCCCAGCGCCTGCGCCGTCTTCACCCGGTGCCCCTGGAACTGCGTCAGTGTCGACAAAATCACGTCCCGCTCGATGTCCGCCAAATGCCTCGGCCCCACTCCCCCCACCGCAATACCCACCGTCTCCCCCACAACCCTCCCGGAAAACCCCCGCAACGTGGCCAACGGCGACAGCGGGCTCCCGTTCGGTTCCGCACGTACCGCCTGCTCACGAACCACCGTCGCCATCACCGCCCCATTCCTCGGCCTCAGCCAAGGCTCCAGCGTCGACGCCCGAATCACCCCCGCCTGCACCTCCAACACACACGCTCGCTCCAGGATGTTCTGCAACTCCCGCACGTTCCCCGGCCAGTCATACCTCTGCATCACCCGCATCGCCTCGGGCTCGATGTGCCTCAGCACCGACCGATCCCGCCTCGCAATCTGCGCCAAAAAGTGCTTCGACAGCTCCACCACGTCCTCGAGTCTCTCCCGCAGCGGCGGAAGCTCCACCGGCACGACGTTCAACCTGTAAAACAAGTCCTCCCGGAACTTCCCCTCCGCCACCGTCTTCTCCAAATCCCGGTTCGACGTCGCAATCACCCGCACGTCCACCCGCTGCGTCACCGACGACCCCACCCGCTCGAACGCCGATTCCTGCAGCACCCGCAGCAGCTTCGCCTGCAGCGACGGCGCGATCTCCGAAATCTCGTCCAGCAACAACGTGCCCCCGTCGGCAAGCTCGAACCGCCCCCGCCGCAGCTTGTCCGCCCCCGTAAACGCCCCCTTCACATGCCCGAACAACTCCCACTCCAGCAGCGACTCCGACAACGCCGCGCAGTTCACAGCCAAAAACGGCCGCTCTCCCCGCGCCGACCGCGCATGGATGTACCGCGCCACAACCTCCTTCCCCGTCCCGGATTCACCCCGCACCAGCACCGTAGCCGACGACTTCGCAACCAAATCCAACCGCGCCCGAACATCCGACATCGAAAACCCGCCCCCCACCAGCGGCCTCTCCACCTCCGAAGACACCGCCGCACGCAACGCCGCGTTCTCCAACTTCAACCGCGAGTGCTCCAGCGTCCGCTCAACCAAAATCCGAATCTCCTCCCCGTCAAACGGCTTCTGAATGTAGTCATACGCCCCCAACCTCATCGCCTCCACAGCCGTCTGCACCGTCGCAAACGCCGTCATCAGCACCACCGGCAACTCACCCCTGATCCGCCGAACCTCCGTCAGCAGCTCTATCCCCGTCATCTTCGGCATCTTCAAATCCGTAATCAGCAGATCAAACCGCGACGACTCCAGTCGCGACAGCGCCGCCGCCCCGTCCGACACCGCCAACACCTCGTGACCCTCCCGCGCGAGCAAACCCGCCAGCGAGTCCCGCATCATTTCCTGATCGTCGCAAATTAGAATCTTCGCCATAACCGTCATCCGTGACTTCAACCAACAACCCGTCCACCACTACCAACGCACCTCAAACACCGCCCCACCCGCTTCCGCATTCCGCACGCCAACCGTCCCGTCGTGGGCCTCCGCCACGCGATGCACAATCGACAGCCCCAACCCCGTCCCGTCTTCCTTCGTCGTGAAAAACGGATTGAAAATCCGGTCCATCACCTCCGCCGGCACCCCCGCCCCAGAATCCGCCACCCTAATCACCGTCCGCCCGCCATCAACCAAGAATTCCACCCGCACCACCGACCACCGCGGCGATGCGTCAATCGCGTTGAGCAACAAATTCAACAGCGCCTGCGACATCATCAGCCTGTCAAACCGCGCAACAAGCCCCTCCGGCCCGTGCGACACCAGACCAATGCACTTCTCCCTCGCCTTCGCCGACGCCAACTCCACCGCCTCCGCCACCAATCCCGAAACCTCACCCTCCACCGGCGAAACCCTCAACTCCCTCGAAAAATGCAAAACCTTCGAAACAATGTCCTCCAGCCGCCGCACCCCCCCCCGGATCTTCTCCACCGTACGCGCCGACTCCGGCATCGCCGAAACGTCCGTCGCCAGCAGCGACGCATACAACTGAATCGCACCCAGCGGATTGCGAATCTCATGCGCCATCCCCGCCGCCATCTCCCCCAGCGCGGCCAAGCGATTACGCCTCTCAAGCTCACGGTTCTTCTCCCCCAACTCCGTCCTGAGCTTCTGCACCGTACCCGTCAATTGCTCATGGCTCTTCTGCAACCGCTCCGTAATCTCCGAATACGCCAGGATAATCCGACCCAACTCCTCTATCCGCGCCTGCGCAGTCCCCGGTGCCGCCGGAATCACCGTCACCTGATCCAATGTCGTCGTCGTCGTGTCCATGCGGGCAACCCGGGTGTCAAGTCGTCTGGTCCAACTGGCTCGGCCGATTCCGACCATACGCCGAAGCCGCGTAGTTCCGGTTCACAGCCGTCGCCGACGCCGTCGCCCGGATCTCCGAACCGATCCGGTGCTTCCTCTGCTGCAACGCCAGTGCATCACGCTCGTCCCCCGCAGTAATCTCCGCCAACAGCCGCCGCGTCTCCCCGAGCGCAGCTTCCGCTCGCTTCCGCTGATCCACGGGCAACCTCCCCGTAAACGCCGCCCAATCCCTCTTCGCCGGACCAATCGTCCTCTCCAGCCCCGCCGCCTCGTCCAACACCGCCTCCCGCTCCTTCAACACCTCCAGCAGACCCTCCGTGTGGTCCGCAAGAACGTGCTCGTGCTGCCGCTCGGCAAGTTTCGCCAGACCGCGGTAACAACCCACCTGTCGCTCCAGCGCCGCGATCACCACCCCAGCGTCGTCGGCCGAATGCGACAAAATCGTCGAAAACGTGAAACTCATGGGGCATCCTGCCCTTCCTGTTACGACGCCGTCCCGCGCCCAGGGGTCGGTGACACGCTCACCACGTCCTATATCTATCTCGGCGCAACTGGCGCATTTTCTGTAGTCCCACCGGCGGAATTTGCGCCGGCCACCGCGCCACCCCCACCGCCATCCCCCGCGCCGACCCCCAGTCCCGTACCCTCAGGCCACATCCCAGCCTCACCCGACCACTTCAACCACTGCTCCCAATACGCCTTCGACAACGCAAATGAACCGTCCGAAAACGCCGACGCGGGCATCCGCCGCAACAACCACTTCGCCCGCTCATTCGCCGACCGCGCCTCCGCCTGCCTCCCCAACGCCACGTTCGCGTTGACGATCTGAACATACGCCGCCAACGCCGACGCATCGTCCTGATACCTGAACGCCGCGTGGTCATAATGCTTAATTGCCCGGTCGTAGTCCCCAAGGTCAAACGCGCAGTCCGCCCTGTAAAAATGCGACAACCGCAATTGCGCCCGCTCAATGTCCTTCGACAGCGGCCGGTCCCGGTGATGCGAAATCACCCTGTCAAAGAGATCGAGCGCCTTCGCCAGTCGCTGGCGACGCGCGGTCTCGGCTTCCGTCAGCTCCTCCGCCCGGCCCCCGCCCGCCGCGATCCCGCCCCCGAACAATGGCCTGGCCGACCCAACCGCAGCACCCCCCGCAGCCACCGTCGCCGCCGCCGGCTTGGCGAGCGCCAACGCAGACTTCCTGTACGCATCCGCCATCAAGAACAACACCTGCCCCATCCGCTCTTCCGTCGGATACCGCTTCATCACCTCGTCAAACCGCGCAATCGACTCCTCGTGTCTCGCCTGCCTGTAGTACAAGCTCCCCAGCTCGAACACCGCGTTTCGAAACTCCTCGGCTTGCGGCGTCAGTGCAAGGTTGTCCTCCACCACGCTTATCAGCACCTTCTCCGCCTTGCCGTAAAACGCCGCACCCTTCGCTATCAGCGCCTGCGCCAACGGCACAGCCGACTTCGTCGCGGCGACAAATCCCGGATACCTAAACCGGTTCCGCTCGAACGCCACGATCGCCTTGTCAAACTCCCCCGCCGCCATGTGCGCCTTGCCCAGCCTCAGTATCGCGTCCGGCGTCAATGGATCGCTCGGACGCTCAAGAACGAACAACTCCAACGCCGCAATCACCGACTGCACCGCACCCGCCTGGTCGTACAAATCAATCGCCCGTCGCAGCGCCTCTCCGTACCCATCGTTGTCCGACAGCGTCAGCGCCATCGAATACGAAAAACTCGCGTCCCCCGCCTTCACCCTCAACTGCCGCGCAGCCGCCCTCAACTGCCGCCTCTCCTCCTCCGCGTCAACCTTCTCCGACGCCGCCTCCACCTGCTCCGCACGCCGCTCATACACATTGGCAACCCGACCCCAAAACGACGCCGCCGGCGTTTCCACCAGCGACTTCTCCAACCCCAACAGTTCCAACGCACCCTGATAATTCTGCCGCGACGCCAAAATCATCTCCGCCTTCTCAAAACTCTCGAGCGCCGCCGCCGTGTGTTGCCGCTTCAACGCCGGCTTGGACCCCAACTGCTGCGAAACCCACGTCAAATCCTCCATCCCAGCGTCGTCGTCTCCCCGCATGACCCGCGCCACCCCACGTCCCAACCGCGACGGAAGCATCGCCCGCGAGTCCGGGTGCGAAATCAGCACGTCCCTGTAAAAAGACATCGCCTCGTCAGGCTGGTTACGCTGCTCGTAAATCCGCCCCAACAAATACGCCGCCTCCGCGTCCGCCGGATGCCGCACACGCAACAACTGCCTGGCCATCCGAAGTTGCCGCTCGGCTTCAGCTTTATCCCCCAATTCGTACGCGCACAATCCGTACCGGTACGCCGTGTGCCCCCTGACCGTGTCGTCCACCGCCAGCCCGAGAATTTGCCCCAGCAGCTCCCGCGCCTCGGCAAATTTCTTCGCCGTAATTAGCAACTCCGCTCGCTCGCCCAACGCCCACGCCCGCTCCTCCGCAGACAAACCCGCAATCTTCAAATATCGCGCCAACACCGCGTCCGCCACTTCATGACGGACTTCCTTCAGCAGCGCCTCAGCCGTTCGACGAGTCAGCTCCGGTTCCAACCCGGGATCCAACTCCATCGCCCGCGCGTACGCCGTCAGCGCGTCATCCACCTTCCCCACCGCCTCGAACGACCGCCCAAGTCTTCGATAATCAGCCCCAGTAAGGTCCGCCTTCACGTCTCGCGCCAACTTGGTCTGCTCGATGATCGAGTTGTGGTTCGACGGCAGAGAGATGCCCCGTAAGGTCTGCCCGAGTTCGAGGCTCGCAGCCAAAAGACGCCGAACTTCGCCTTGTTGCTCCACCGTCGGTCGGTCAGATACCAAAATCTTGTTGAGCTCGGTGATCGCCGACTCCGGCCGGTCGTACTTCAAATACGCCCGGGCCAAATCAATCTGGTCACTCGTTGTCGCCCCCGGACCCTGATCCGCAAACCGATAAGTCGCGTAACCGAAAGCACCAAGCGACACCAACAGCAGTGGCATCTGCCACAACTGACCGGCGGTGGACCTGGTACGGGGTGCGTCCATGGCGTCCATGCCTCGCGTCTTCATTCGCCCGTCGGGCACCCGCCCGAACACGGCCAACCCAAGTTCACAATTCGGTCATTTCGACCACCAACCTGTACACCCAGCCGGGACCCGCCATCCATGACAAGTCCGTTCAGTGCTGCACTCCGAAATCCCTTTCGGAACCCCACCCGACTCATAACTTATCGGTCGTTGGTCCCCGCCACAAGTAATCTTTCACAAAAAAAAGAACCGCCCCGTTTCAAGGTGAAACGCGTTCTTCACTCGAGACTTACATTCGTCCCGGCCGGCCGACGCAAACTATACCGTGGCGTACTCTTTGGCGACGGCGACGAACCGCATGCGGGTTTCGTACATGGCCGTATCGAGAAACTGCGAGTCTTCGGCAGTGAGGTTTCCCTTGGTCTTGTCCTCAAGTACGCCCAGTAGATCGATTTGCATCCGGGCCATGTCGAGGTCGACCATGTTCTGTCCGGTGCGACTACCCAGTTCGCCCAGATAGAACAGCGCTTGGGTCATCAGGGTTTGGACGAGACCTGCGAACGAGGCCTTGGGTGCGGCCCGGCGTCCGGCGGGAGTAGCGGCGGTGGGTCCGGCCCCGCCGGCTGATACAACTGGAGCCGCTGCAGAGGTTTGCGCCTTTTTCTTGGCTTCCTCTTCGGCGAGGCGGCGTTTTTCTTCTTGGGCCTGTTTTTTCCAGTCGTCGTCGATTTGCAGGAGATTGTCGGCCATGGGGGTGATGTGCCTTTCGTCGAGAGCGTGTTGAAGTGTTCGATGATAGTCGGCTTGTGGCAGGCAGGAACGGGCTTTCCTAATCCAGTGCCTACCACTACACTGCGGGACTCACGACCCCGGGCGGATGACCTCCGTTCAGGGTGGCGCGCCGACGTGTGTATTCGGCATGTCATTGTTCCACGTGGAACTCCGCAGCGCGGGGCACCGTTTGACGGTGTCCGCCCGGGCGGGTCGGGTCGCGAGTTTACATCAACGAACGTCTTGGAAGAGTATCGCCATGGCCGAGTCCACCACCGCAATCGCCGAAACCGCCGCCCAGGAATATCAGTACACCGTCCGCGTTGAGGACGCCGGCCCGGCGACCAAGAAAGTGTTCGTCGAGATCCCCCGCGACCGGATCGAGGCGAAGCTGGCTGCGCAGTTTAAGGAAATGCGCTCGCAAGCCGCTATCCCTGGCTTCCGCGCGGGCAAGGCGCCGATCTCGCTGATCCAGAAGAAATTCGGTGGCGAAATCAAGGAACAGGTCCGCCGCCAGCTCATTGGCGAGTCCTATGAGCAGGCGATCAGCAAGAACGACCTCAAGGTTCTAGGCGAGCCCGAGTTCGACGATGTCAAAGCCGTCTCCGAGCTTCCCGAGACGGGCAACATTTCCTACTCGCTAACCGTCGAGATCCAGCCCGCGTTCACGATGCCCAACCTCGAGGGCGTGGCGATCACCAAGCCCAAAATCGAAGTCACCGACACGAATGTCGACCAGGCGATGTCCAACCTCCGCCAGCAGCAAGGGGCGCTCGTTCCCGTCGAAGGCGCGGCTGAGCCCAAGGACTTCCTCGTCGGCGACTTTACCCTCAAGGTCGAGGGCGCCGTGATCGGCACGCAACCGGGGGCACAGCTTGTCGTCGCCGACGGCCGCATCGCCGGCGTCGAGATCGCTCAGCTCGAATCCAAGCTCGTCGGAATCAAACCCGGCGAGACCAAAGTCCTCGAAGCCGATGTCCCGGCGGACCACCCGCAGAAGGAAATCGCCGGCAAGTCGGTCCAGATCGAGATCAAGATCAACGACATCAAGCGCCTCGAACTCGCCGTCATCGACGAAGACTTCCTCGAATCCCTCGGGTTCAAGAACGAAGCCGAACTCCGCGAGGCACTCCGCGAACAACTGATCTCGCGAATCGAGTTTGACGTCGCCGAAGCCATGCGGAATCAAGCCCGAAAGTACCTCATCGAGAACACCACCATCGACCTTCCGTCGAAGCTCACCGAGCGGCAGTCCAACCGCGTCGTCCAGCGCCGCGCGATCGACCTGATGCAACGCGGCGTGCCCCAGGCCCAGCTCGAAGCCAACATCGAAGCCCTCAAGCAGGGCTCGATCGACGAAGCCCGGGCCGAGCTGAAGATGTTCTTCGTTTTGCAACAGATCGCCAACGACGGCGACATCGAAGTGGACGAGTCGGAACTCAACGGCCGGATCTCGATGATCGCCGCGATGCGCGGCGAACGCCCCGAAAAGCTCAAGACCCAAATGTCCAAGGACGGCTCGCTGAGCAACCTTTACCTGCAACTGCGGGAACAAAAGGCGCTCGACACGATCGTCGACAAAGCCGTCATCACTGAGAAGCCCGTCGGCGAAGACGTCGCCCCCGCGGCGGAGGCCAAGTAGGTCTGCCACCCGGGATCGCAACACACGCACCACAAACGGGCGGCCCATAGGTCGCCCGTTTTTTCGTTCTTCCCCCTCCCATCCGACCCACACCCCCCCATCGACATGTCAAAGATCAGCGCCCCCAAAGGTTGCGAAGACGCACTCCCCGACGCCAGTTGGAGGTGGCACGCCATCGAAGGCGCCGCCCGCGAGTCGGCCAGAGTCTTCAACTACCGCGAGATCCGCACGCCGGTGTTCGAGCAGACCGAGCTGTTCAAGCGCGGCGCGGGGGAAACGACCGACGTCGTGCGGAAGGAGACGTTTACGTTCGAGGATCGTGGCGGCGAGTCGATGACGTTGCGGCCGGAGGGGACGGCCGGGGTTGTTCGGGCGATGGTCGAGCACTCGCTGCTGGCGGATCAAGGTGCGCGGCAGAAGGTGTATTACATCGGGCCGAATTTTCGGTACGAGCGGCC
The DNA here is from genome assembly GCA_038247815.1 of Tepidisphaerales bacterium. Lineage (GTDB taxonomy): Bacteria > Planctomycetota > Phycisphaerae > Tepidisphaerales > Tepidisphaeraceae > JBBRUM01. The sequence continues at coordinate 21,580 of JBBRUM010000007.1, forward strand.
GCAGAAGGGCCGGCTGAGGATTCACCACCAGTTCGGCGCAGAGGCGTTTGGCGTGCCCAATCCGGAGCAGGACGTCGAGTGCATTTTGCTGCAACTGGATTTCTACCGCCGCTGCGGGCTGCGGGAGCTTGCGCTGCGGATCAACTCGCTGGGGGATAGGGAGTCCAAGGCGAGGTATCGCGAGATGCTCGTGGCGTTCCTCACTCCAAAGATCGCGGCGTTGTCCGAGGACTCGCAGCGGCGGATCTCGGAGAACCCGCTGCGGATCCTCGACTCGAAAGACCCGCGCGACCAAGCCGCCCTCACTGGCGTGCCCCCCGCGGCGGAGTCGCTGTCGCCGGCGAGCCTCGCGCACTTCCAGTCGGTGCAGGCGCAGCTCACCGATGCCGGGGTCGCGTTTACGGTGGACGGAGCACTCGTCCGCGGGTTCGACTATTACACCGGAACGCTCTGGGAGGTGACGGCGGGGGGATTGGGTTCGCAGTCGGCTGTGGGCGGGGGAGGACGTTACGACAATCTGGTCGAGACGCTAGGCGGGAAGTCAGTGCCGGGGGTGGGGTTTGGCAGCGGGCTGGAGCGGCTACTGATAGCGCTGGAAGCGCAGGGCGTTGCGCTGCCCGCGCCGCCGCACAAGCTGGTTTTCCTCGTCGCGCAATCCGAAGCGGCGCGGCCATTCAATCTCTCGCTCGCCCGTACACTCCGCGCAGTCGGAGTGCCGACCGAACTCGACCTCACCGGCAGGTCGTTCAAGGCACAGCTGAAGTCGGCGGACAAGGAACTGGCGACACACGTTGTCTTCGTCGGCGACAATGAGCTTGCGACCGGCACGGTGGTGCTCAAGGTTTCAGCCAGCCGAGAGCAGACGACGGTGCCCGTTGGAGAGCTGGTCGCCCGGCTGGGGTGAAGGCGTTGCTCGGACTTGGTTGGACTGCGTCGGACGGGAAAGCGTGTCCACGGACGGGCACGGAAAAGACCAGACAGATGGGGAAATTGGTGTTTCTTGGTTTTTTCGGTGTTCTCAGTGGAAGTCCGTGGCCGCGCATTTTCTTTTGGCCAGGTCCCCGCCGGCTCTGATTAGAGGGGACAGGGTTGTTTGAGGAGGTGGTAGC
>JBBRUM010000008.1:0-22149 GCA_038247815.1 Tepidisphaerales bacterium
CCAACGTTCGACGAAGAGCATGAGGGGGTGAAGCAGGACGAATGCGACGGCGACGAGGGAAATGACACGATGGAACACGTAGACAACGTCGGAGCCGTAGGGCGACTTGAGGAACTCGAACCGGGCAGTCAGGGCGAACTGAAGGGTCATCATGGCCAGGCCGACAAACCCCAAGCCGACGGAGAGCTCTGTCCAGAATGAGCGACCGGGCTTGTCGGGACTGGCGGTGAGGACGACTAACAGAAGAGGTAACGTCGAGAGGGCGACATACAAGCCAAGCCAGAAGATTCCACGGGTGATGTGCGAGGACCTCATGATTTGAGGAGTGTAGGACGACGAGGGTGAGGGGAGGGCGCGGGATTGACAGTGGAAACGATGGCACGTTGACAGTGGTGAAGTTGGCACGTGACAAAGTGGTCGCGACCGGTAGGCTGTCGGGCATGATCGGCGGCGAGCGGCGTGCAATTGGTTTGGGATATGGACTTGCGGTCGTGCCGCTGGTGGGGCTGATTGCATTGACATATGTAGCCATGACGCACGGGACGACGGCGATGTCGCCGGTGTGGGATTGGCTGCCGGGGGTGGGAGGGAAGGACGGGGTGGGGGTGCGGTTTCGGTTTGACGGGCTGGGGCTGATGTTCGGGTTTTTGATCACGGGCATCGGAGCGCTCGTTTTGGCGTACGGGGGGCATTACATGGCGCACGACCCGTCGCCGACGCGGTTTTTGTTTACGCTGACGGGGTTTCTGCTGGCGATGCTGGGGCTGGTTCTGGCGGACGATCTGGTGGCGGTGTTTGTGTTTTGGGAACTGACGAGCGTGACGTCGTACCTGTTGATCGGGCACACGCGGACGGAGCAAGCCAAGCGCGGTGCGTTGCAGGCGCTGCTGGTGACGGGGGTGGGCGGGCTGTTTCTGCTGGCGGGGATCGTGCTGCTGTGGAGCGTGACGGGGACGACGTCGCTGACGGCGCTGGCGGGGATGGGTGATGTGGTGCGGGGGTCGGGGTTGTATTTGCCGGTGCTGGTGCTGATGGGGGTGGGGTGTTTGGCGAAGAGCGCGCAGTTTCCACTGCACTTTTGGTTGCCGGATTCGATGTCGGCACCGACGCCGGCGAGCGCGTTTTTGCATTCGGCGACGATGGTGAAGGCGGGGGTGTATCTGCTGTTTCGCCTCGAGCCGGTGCTGGGGGGTACGCTGGCTTGGTCGATGATGCTGGTTCCGTGTGGGGCGGCGACGGTGGTGGTGGGGGCATGGCAGGGGCTTCGGCAGACGGACCTCAAGGCGCTTCTGGCGTATTCGACATTGTCGCAGCTCGGAGCGCTGGTGATGCTGCTGGGGATCGGGGGGGAGAAGGCGATGGCGGCGGTGGTGGTGGGGATACTGGGGCACGCGGCGTACAAGAGCGCGTTGTTTCTCGGGGTGGGCATCGTGGACCACGCTGCCGGGACGCGGGAGATCGTTAAATTGGGCGGACTTCGGCGGGCGCTGCCGATCACGGCGACGGTGATGGCGGTGGCGGCGGTGTCGATGGCGGGGCTGCCGCCGACGTTCGGATTTGTCGCCAAGGAGCTGGCGCTGGGGGCGGGGATGGGAACGGGGGGCTGGCTGGTGGTGGGGGTGACGGCGATGTTTGGGGTGATGATGGTGGCGCAGGCGGGGCAGCTGTGGTTTGCGACGTTCTGGGGGGAGAGACGGGGCGAGGATGGGGGAGGCCATCTGCATGATCCGTCGGTGGTGATGTGGATGGCGGTGGCGATCCCGGCGGTGGCGGGATTGGTGTTGCCGTGGGTGGGGGGGGTCGTGGAGGGCGGGTTGTCGGCTGCGGCGGGTGGGGGGAAGGTGTCGGTGTTTCCGTTTCACGGGCTTACGGGGGAGCTGGCGGTGTCTGCCGGGGCGATTGGGCTGGGGGCGCTGGTGTTTTTGTGGAGGCGGCGGGTGATCGCGGGGCAAAACGCGGTGGACCCGGGGCATGTGTTGTCGGCGGTGTATGACGGGGTGTTGCGGTTGGCGGACTGGGTGGCGTGGGTGGCGACGCGGGCGCAGTCGGGGGACCTGCGGACGTATTTGGTGGTGATGACGGTGGCGACGGCGGCGTTGGTGTCGGTGGCGGCTCGGTTCCACGTGGAGACGCCAACGGGGGAGTTGTCAGCTCCGAAGACGCCGATCGAGGCGGCGTCGGGGTTGTTACGGGGGTTTACGTTGGTGCTGGTGTTGGTATCGTCGCTGGCGAGTGTGTTGTTGAAGAAGGACTTTCACGCGATCTTGGGGCTGGGGGCGTCGGGGATTGCGATGGCGCTGATGTTCGCGCTCGAGCCGGCGCCGGACGTGGCACTGGTGATGGTGGTGGCGGACATTTTGACGATCGCGGTGCTGCTACTCGCGTTGGCGCGGGTGCCGACGGAGTTGCGGGAGGTGGCGGCGGCGAGGGAGAGGAGGTCGCACCGGAAGTATCTGAATCTGGCGGTGGCCGCGGTTGTGGCGTTGGGAACGGCGTCGATGGCGTACATGATGCTCGACGAGCGGCCGAGGACGAGCTTGGTGACGCCGTACTACGAGAAGAGCGCCAAAGAGCTCACCGGGGCGGCTGACATCGTTGGAGCGATCGTGTTGGACTTTCGTGGGTTTGACACGCTGATCGAGATTACGGTGTTTTCGCTGGCGGGGATCGGGGTGTACGGGTTGCTGCGGTACGCGTCGCGGTACGCGGGGGATGTTCCGCCACCGGGGCTTGTGGCACTTTTACCGGGATTGCCGCGCGGGGCACGGGGGATTTCACCGGCACCGGCATCGACGCTGGTGCGGGGTTTGGGGCAGGTACTTCTGCCGGTGTGCATCATGATTTCGGTCGTACACATGATGTTCGGGCACAACCAGCCGGGTGACGGGTTCACGGCGGGAGTGACTACGGCACTGGGGGTGTCGGTGTATTTCGTGACGCAGGGGTATAAGCAGGCGAGGGCTCGGCTGAGGTGGATCAGGCCGCTGCCGCTGATCGCGTGCGGTTTGCTGCTGGTGATTTCGGTTGAGGCGCTTTCGGGGTGGATGAGTGGGCGGGGGACGTTTTTCGCCCCCTTCGATTTTGGGGTGGCGTTGGGGATCGCTCCGTATCTGCCGTACGGGTTTTCGCTGTCGTCGTCGTTCTTTTTTGAGGTGTCGATTTTTCTGACGGTGCTGGGGTCGTCTTCGGCGCTGATTGACTCGCTGGGGACGCCGCTGGAAGCCGACGAGGTCGAGCGGTTCTCCCTGAGCGAGTCGTCGCCGATGATAATCGACACGGACGAGGCCGCGTCGCCGGAAGACGTCGTGGAACCGGGCGGAAAGGCGGTGCAGGCGTGAACGCACTGACGGCGGTGATCATTGGCTTGCTGTTCGGGGTGGGGGTGTATCAGCTTTTGCAGCGGAACATCATCCGTTCGGCGATCGGGCTGGTGATTGTTTCCAATGCGATCAACTTGTTTTTACTGGCGGCGGGCGCGTACAACGGGCTTGTCGTGCCGTACACGACGGCGGAGGGGGTGAGGTCGGATGCGCTGCCGCAGGCATTGGTGCTGACGGCGATTGTGATTTCGATGGGGGGATTCAGCTTCACGCTGGCGATGCTGTACGTGCTGGTGATGAGGCGGAAAACGGCGGACTCGGCGGAGATGAACGACCTGAGACACTGAACTGTGGGACGAGACTTTCGATGACACTGGTTGTGCTACCCATCCTGCTTCCGCTAATCGGCGCGGCCGTTGCGCTGCTGCTTCGGAAGTGGCGGGGGTTGCAACTGGGGATCGGGTTCGCGGCATTGGGTGGAGCGCTGGCGGCGGCGGTGACACTGCTGGCGGCGGGCAAGCCGGCGGTGTACCAGGTGGGGGCGTGGGCGGCGCCGATGGGGATCACGATTGTGGCGGACGCTCTGTCGCTGATGTTTGTGGTGATGTCGCTTTTCGTGCTGATCTTTGGCTTGGCGTATGCGGCGGGGGCGAAGGACAAATGCCTGCGGTTTCCGGGGTTCGTGCCGTTGTTTTTGGCGCTGTCGACGGCGCTGTGCGGGGGGATGTTGACGGGGGACGTTTTTAACTTTTTTGTGTTCGTGGAGTTGCTGGTGATCTCGGCTGCGGTGCTTACGGCGATGTCGGACGACAAATCTGGGGTGGAGGCGGCGTGGAAGTATTTTTATATTTCGACGTTCGCGGGGCTTCTACTGCTGGCAGCTTCGGCGTGTTTGTATGCGGCGTATGGGACGCTGAACATGGCGGATCTGGCGCGGCTGATCGCGGGGGGGCCGTCGCACCCGTTGCTGAGGCCGGCGGCGGCGATGTTGTTGTGCGCGCTGCTGATCAAGGCGGCTGCGGTTCCGTTTCACTTTTGGCAGCCGGACTTTCACACGGTGGCTCCCACGCCGGTGTCGGCGATGCTGTCGGCGATCGTGGTCAAGCTCGGGGTGTACGGCGTGATCCGACTGGATTCGCTGTTGTTTCTGCCGATCGCCGACCTCGCCCAGCCGGCGCTGATGGCGACGGGGTTCGCGGGGATTTTATTCGGCGGGTTCGCGGCTGCGGGGACGCACAATCTAAAACGAGTGCTGGCGTATTCGACGTTGGCGCAGGTGGGGGTGATCTTCGTGGCGCTGGGGCTGGGGTCGGCGGCGGGGCTGACGGCGGCGCTGGTGTTTTCGGTGAACCATGCGCTGGTGAAGAGCGCGATGCTGATGCTGGCGGGGGCGGTGGCGTCGCGGGCGCCGGTGAAATCGGCGGGGTTTGACGCGGTAACGGGGGCGGGGCGTGCAACGCGCCTTGGGGGGTATCTGTTTATCCTGGGAGCGATGGCGCTGGTGGGCATGCCGCCGATGAACGGGTTTGTGTCGAAGTACATGGTGCTGACGGCCGCTGCGGGAGCGCCGAAGCACGCGGCGTTGCTGGTGGTGGCGGTGTGTTTGGCGTCGGCGATTACGCTGCTGTACACGTTCCGGGCGTTTTCGCGGGTGTGGTGGGAGCGGCTGCCGGAGGGGAAGGTGGCGAAGAAGAAGGGGGATTCGATTCTGGCGCCGTTGGGGCTTTTGGCGGTTGCGCTGGCGATGGGGATTTTTCCGGCTCCGCTTGTGCGACTGGCGACGACGACCACGGCGTATGTTTCGGACCCGTCGCAGTATATTGCGGCGGTACTGGGTCCGTCAGCCGTGCCGGCGCGGCCGGTGGCGAGCAGCGAGGAGGCGCGATGAGCCCAAAGCTTCTCGGACATGTTCGTGCGGTGGCGATGCTGTGGGGGCTGTACCTGGGGGTGAGCGGGCACTTCGGGCTGGCGAACTTGGTCGCAGGACTCTTCGTTTCGGTGGCGATCAGTGCGCTGGTCGGACCGCCGGAGTGGCGGCTGGGGGCGGGCGGGGTGGTCGGGGCGGTCCGCGCGGGGTGGGTGTATGCGTGCACACTTTTGATCGACATCGCCAAGTGCGGATACGACGTGACGCAGCGCACGCTACAGCGCGATCCGAACATCGCCCCCGGGATCATCGCCGTTCGCCCGCACGCCAACTCGGCGGCGGTGACTGCGATTTCGGCGCACGGGATCACCGTCACCCCCGGCGAGATGGTCGTCGCCATCGGCGAAGACGGCACGTTGTACACCCACTGTCTGGACGTCACTACGTCGGGCGCTTCCGCCCAAGGCGGGCAGGACACCCGCGAGGCGAGACTTGCGCCGGTTCTTTCCGTCGTCACCGAGACCCAGGCCGATTGACCCATGTCCACATGGCTTGCCTACATCCTCCTTGGTTCGGTGGTGGTGCACCTGACGCTTATCAGCGTGTGCGTGTACCGCGTTTGGCGCGGGGAGAACACGGTGGACCGGCTGATCGGGGCGGATTTGGTGGGGATTCTGTTCCTGTCGATGCTGATCTTGCTGGCGCTGATCAGTCTTGAGCCGCTGTACCTTGATCTGATTCTCGGGCTGGCGGCGCTGGGGTTCATCGTGACGGTACTTCTGGCGAAGTTCATAGGAGACGGCCATGCAGACTGAGAAGGCGCCGGAGGAGATTGCGGTCGTCCTCACCAAGGTGATCTGGGGGGCGATGATTTTGGGGCAGGCGGCGTTTTTGGTGACCGCGTGGGCGTTTCGCGGCGCGGCAGCTCCGGTGGCGATTTTGGGCGTGCTCGTGACGGTGGGGATGGCGCTGGTGACCGCGGCGGTTCCGGGGGCGTTTCTGCTGCGACATGTGCTGTTGCGGGCTCGCCCGGTGAGCGTCGGGCGGTACAGGATGGGGCATGTGCTTCCGCTGGCGGCGCTCGAGGCGCCGTCGCTGCTGGCGGTGGTGGCGTTGCTGATCGGGGCGAACGCGTTGCCGGTACTGTTGATTCCCGCAGTGGCGATTGCGGCGCAGGTGGCGATGTTTCCGACGGCTGCGCCGTTCTCGGCGGCGGGCAAAGACTACTTTCGGGTGGGGGAACGATGACCGTTGTGCTTGAGATTCTCACCGCCGTCTTGGTCGTCGCCGGGACGTTTTTCAGCTATGTTGCCGTGAGCGGGTACGTTCGACTACCGGACGTATATTCGCGACTTCACGCGGCGGGAATGGCGGCGACTTTTTCGATCGTGCTATTGCTGCTGTCGACGCCGCTGCTGTTGAGGGTTTCGGTGGTGAAGGTGGTGGTGCTGGTGGTGTTCTTACTGATTATAGCGCCGGTGGGGTCGCACGCGATTTCGTCGGCTGCGTATCGGATGGGGGTTGCGGTGAAGGGTAAGGGGGGAAACCCCGCGCCCGATGCGCTGTCTGAGACCGAGTCGCGGTAAACTTGGGGAGATGGCTTCCCGCCCCGCACTCAAGACCGTTTTCGGCGAACCTTCGTGGCCGCTCCGCACACCGGACATCGAACTTTGCGTTTCCCGCACCGGGGGCATGATCGCCCCGATCACATGGGACCGCCGAGGTCGGCGGCTATCCCCCATGCACGTTGCGCCCTGGGCGGGGGACGGGTCGAGGGTCACACCGCCACTACTTCGCGCCCTGCGGGGCGACTTTTTCTGCCTGCCTTTCGGAGGCAACTCCACGCCCGCTCGCGGCAAGACCCTGCTTCCCCACGGCCAGACCGCCAATGGCAACTGGAAGCACGTGTCACACTCGCCGACGTCGATTACGCTGAGCACAGCCACCGACTTCCCAGCCGGAGAAGTCGTGAAGACCGTGTGGGTCAACCCGGGCGAGCCGTGTGTTTACCAGCGGCATGTGTTGTCGGGGTTTTCCGGCGGGCTGAGCTTCGGACATCACGCGATGCTGGCCTTCCGCCCGGAGTATGGAGTGGGTAGGGTTTCCACCAGTCCGACGGTCCGTGGTCAGGTGTTTCCCGGCGAGTTCGAACGCCCGGCGGCGGGCGGGTACACGTCGCTGAAGCCCGGGGCGATGTTTACTTCCCTCTCGGCAGTGCCGCGTGCGGACGGGGCGATCGCCGACCTGTCGCGCTATCCAGCCCGGGAGGGGTTCGAGGACCTCGTGATGGTCTCCGCGTCCCAAGCCGAGCCGCTGGCATGGTCGGCAGTGACGTTCCCCGAAGGGGGGTTTGTGTGGATCGGCTTGAAGAACCCGGCGACGCTTGCGAGCACCGTTTTGTGGTACTCCAACGGCGGGCGGCACTACGCGCCGTGGTCGTCTCGGCACCGCCGGGTGCTGGGGATCGAGGAGGTCACGGGGAACTTCCATTACGGGCTGGCAGAATCGCTGGCGGAGAACCCCGTTTCACGGGACGGCGTTGCGACTCACGTGAAACTCTCTCGGCGGCAGTCGCTGTCGGTGGGTTACATCATGGCGTGCGTGCCTGTTCCTGTAGGGTTCGACGAGGTGAGCGAGGTGCACACCGCTGCCGGGGGCGTGGTGCTCACCAGTCGCGCCGGGCCGACGGTGGGGCTGCGGACCGACCTTTCCGCGTTGGATAGCCAATGAACTTCGCAGCAACTGCTGATATCCTCCCCCGTCCAGCCGTTCCCAAGGAGACCACGCCATGAGTTCAACGTCGCAACAGAACCCCTCGCTTCATTGGGGCATCCTCGGCACGGGCGGGATCGCCAAGACCTTCGCGCGGGGCGTCGCCGCGAGCACCTCGGGCAAGGTTGTTGCGGTGGGGTCACGCTCAAAAGAGTCGGCCGACAAGTTTGCCGCGGAGTTTGCCGTGGCCAACGCCCACGGCACTTACGAAGCGCTCCTCGCCGACCCCGACGTCCATGCGATCTACATCGCCGTGCCCCACCCCATGCACGCCGAATGGGCCGTTAAAGCCGCCAAAGCCCGCAAGCACCTGCTTGTCGAAAAGCCTCTGGGGCTCAATCACGCCGAAGCCATGGTCGTCGTCGAAGCCGCTCTGGAGAACGACGTGTTTCTCATGGAGGCGTTCATGTACCGCTGCCACCCGCTGACGGCCAAGCTCGTCGAGCTGGTGAAGTCGCGGGTCATCGGCGACCTGCGCGTCATCGCGGCTGACTTTTCATTCCACTGGCCCAAGCCCTGGACCGCCGACACCCGCGCCACCAACAACGCACTCGGCGGCGGGGGCATCTTGGATGTCGGCTGCTATGCGGTGTCCATGGCGCGCCTGCTCGCCGGAGCCGCATCGGGCAAGCCGTTCCTCGAGCCCGACGACGTCAAGGGACACGCCCTGATCGGCAAAACCGGCGTTGACGAGATCGCCGTTGGAACATTGAAGTTTCCTGGTGGGATCCTTGCCCAGATCTCCTGCGCGGTGCAGGTGGCCCGCGAGTCGGGCTTGACGCTTTACGGCAGCGACGGAAAGATCGTGTGCCATCGGCCGTGGGTTCCCGGAGGCTTGGAGAAGATCTTCGTCCACCGCTCGGGCAAGGACGTCGAGGAGATCACCGTCGAGAGCAAACACGGTCTTTACTCCCTCGAAGCCGACGCCGTCTTTAAGTACCTCGCCCAGCGGCAAAGCCCACACATGAGCTGGGAAGACACCCTCGGCAATGCCCGCACCCTCGACCGCTGGCGAAGCTCCTGCGGCCAGATGTACGACGCGGAGAAACCCGAGAACCTCAAACCCGTCCCTCCCCGCCGCATCACACGCCAACCATTGGCGAAAATGAAGTACGCCGAGATCGAGGGCGTCGGCAAGCCGATCTCCCGCCTCGTCGAAGGCGCTGACTGGGTCGGCGGAAATCCCCGCGACGCCTACGTCGTTTATGACTCCTTCTTCGAGCATGGCGGCAATTGCTTCGACACCTCGCACTGGTACGGCGCCTCCGACCGCCTCTTGGCCAACTGGATGAAAACCCGCGGCGTACGTAAGGACTGCGTCGTCTTCGGCAAGGGGGCTCACACCCCCTACTGCACCCCCGAACACGCCGACCGCCAGATCCGCGAGTCCTGCGACCACCTTGAACGCCTCGACGTGTACTGCTTCCACCGCGACAACCCCAAGGTTCCCGTCGGCGAGTTCGTCGACCTTTGCAACCAGCACATCGCCGAGGGCCGCATCGGCGCTTGGGGCGGCAGCAACTGGCCGCTGGACCGCATGCAAGCCGCCATCGAATACGCCCAACGAAACAACAAGATTCCGCCCCGCGTTCTCTCTAACCAATTCTCCCTCGCGTACATGATCGACCCGATCTGGGACGGCTGTGTGGGCGTGGCCGACCCGGTGTCGGTCGAGTGGCTGCGGAAGGGGCAGGTTGCCCTCATGCCGTGGTCCAGCCAAGCGAGGGGCTTCTTCGTCGACGGAATGGCCCATCCCGACAAGAAGGACAACGCCGAGCTCGCCCGCTGCTGGTACTCGCCGGAGAACTTCAAACGGCTGGACCGCGTGCGCGAGCTGGCGTCGAAGCGCAATGTTCTCCCGATCAACGTCGCACTGGCGTTCGTACTCAACCAGTCGTTCACTACGTTCCCACTGATCGGCCCGCGGACGATCAAGGAGCTCCGCACGTCGCTGCCTGCGCTGGAGGTCGACCTCTCGCCCGACGAGATCAAGTGGCTGAACCTCGAGGCCTAGCCCCTCGCCCAACGGCCACATTCGGCGCATGATGCGGCCATGACAGTCCCGCCCAGGGTTGGCTTGTTCGTCGTCGCCGTGTGCCTGCTGGCGTACGCGCTGCTGGCGGGGGCGTCGATCTCGGGGCCGCGCGGCGTCGGACTGACCTACGACGAGCCGCTGCATGCGGTGGGCGCTTGGCATGTTCGCCACCACGGCGACTTTCGCGTCAACCGGGAAGATCCCGCGCTGTTCCTCCGCTATGTCTCGCTCTGGACCAGCCCGGACGACGTCGCCGTCGCCTACGACGCAGCCGCGTGGCGTGAAACCCGCCAAGGTACCTACGCACCCCGCGACTACCTCCGCCGCGCGGTCTACGGCGACGGGGTGATTCCGGAAGCCGTCGTGCGCAACGCCCGGCCGGGCTCGCTGCTGATCTCGATCCTCCTCGTCGCGGCGTCGGCTGGCGTGGCGTGGGCGACGGCTGGAAAGACGATTGGCCCGACCGCGGGGGCTGTCACCGCCGCACTGCTCTGCCTCGATCCGCTGCTCCTCGGCCACGGTGTGCTGGTGAAGAACGATGTGCCGATGGCGCTCGTGTTGCTGGGCGTGGCGTGGTGCGCGGGGTGCGTGATGAGGCCGGCTGCATCGCTCGGGTGGGTCGCGGGGCTGGTCGTGCTCTCGGCTGCTGCGCCGCTGGTGAAGTTCTCGGGGGTTCTGGTGGCTCCGATCGTGGCTGCATTAGTCTTGGCCCGGGCGCTGTCGGAGCAGTCGTGGACCATCGGTCCGATCGCGATGGGCACCCGCCGCCGTCGCCTCACAGCCACCGCCGCGATGCTCTCGGCCTGCCTGCTGACCTTCGTCGCGATTGCATGGGCGGCGTACGGGCTTCGGTTCAACGCCTACGACGGGCCGGACCGCATCAGCGTTTCCTCCCTTCTTGGTCTAACAGCCGGTTTTGAGTACCGCGCAGCCAATCCCGGCCGGTCGACGCCCCCGCCCGGCACGTTCACCGACTGGCAGCCGCCCGCCCCTGTCGCCGCAGCCGTCTGGGCGTACAGAAACCGACTTCTCCCCGAGGCGCTGCTCACCGGCTGGATCTACACCTACGCCACCTCGACCTATCGCCCGGCGTTCCTGCTCGGCGATGTGCAGGGTACGGGGTGGTGGTACTTTTTCCCGCTGGCGTGGCTGTTCAAAACGCCGATGGCAACCCTCGCGCTGACCGCCGGAGCGACGATGCTCACGCTCTTCCGGCTTCGGCGGATTAGGGCGTTTGCGTGGCTGATCGTGCCCCCGGGGGTTTTTCTCGCCGCCGCGATGGGCATGAACCTGAACATTGGCTTGAGGCACGTGCTGCCGCTGGTTCCGTTCGTGGCGATTGGCATCGGGATCGTTGCGGCGCACGCCATCGCCCGGTGGGGACGCCCGGCCGCTCTTCTCGTCGGTCTCGCCGTCGCCCTGCTCGCCGCCGAGGTTCTCCCACGCCACGGCCAGTACATCCAGTTCTTCAACCTCGCAGCCGGCGGCAGTCGCGGCGGCTTGCGACTCCTCTCAGACTCCAACCTCGACTGGGGCCAAGACCTCCCTCGCCTGCTCGAGTGGCAAAACCAAAACCACGGCAGACGCCTTTACATTTACCGGTTCGGCCACTTCGCCGACCTGCCCCGCCTCGGCCTGACCTCCATCAACCTCTCATCCGGCGACCCCGGCGATGGTCCGGGCGTTCTCGCGATCTCGGCAACCCTCCTGCAGGGCCTGTACATCTCCGACCCCAACACCCTCGCCTTTCTCTCCGAACTCCGGCAGCAACCCCCCGCTGCCACGCTCGGCGACACGATCTATCTCTTCGACGTCCCCTCCCGACCGCCGCTGCCGCCGCGGTAGCCTGCTCCCCTCGCACACTGCCACCCTCTCGGGCATTATGCCCGTCGTGACCCCCTCCTCGCGCACCGGGCTGATTCTCATCACCCTCCTCCTCCTTTTCCACGCCCTCTGGGCCGGCAGCGCCGTCTCCGGAACCTCGCCCACCGTCGACGAACGCCTCCACGCTTCCGGAGCTTGGTGGGCACGCTTTCACTCCGACTACCGCGTCAACCGCGAAGACCCTCCCCTCTGGCTGCACTACGTCGGCTTCTTCCTCGACGAATCCGACCTCCGCCTCGAACGTCCAGACTTCTGGTCCGGCGGAGCCATGGGGTCGGGCGTCGACCTCGAAGCCACCCGCGAGGCCGACCCCATAGGGTTCGCCCGCAAGGCCCGCGTGCCGATGTTCCTCATCTCGCTCTTGTTCGGCGCGGCGTTGTCGGCGTTCGCTTGGCAGATCGCCGCCCGACACGGTCCGCCCTCAGCCGGGCCGGTGGCGGGTGTCGTCGGGGCCGCGATGTTCTGCCTCGAGCCGCTGATCCTCGGCCACGGACTGCTCGTTAAGAACGACGTCGCCTTCGCCTTCATTTGCATGCTAGCCGCCTGGGCCATGTGGCGACTGTGGCTGACGGGTTCGCCTTGGGCACTGGCAGCCCTGGCGCTGGCGGTCGCGGCGGGTGTGACGACGAAGTTCACGGGAATCGTCCTCGCCGGCGCGGTGGTCCCCGCCATGCTCCTCGCCCGCGCACTCTTCCCCGAGCCATGGACCCTGCTCCACTTACACCTACCCACGCGCCCCAGGCGGCTCTTGGCTACCGCCGGCGTGTACGTCCTCGTCGCCGCAACTTCGTATCTCGCCATCTGGGCCGTGTACTCCTTCCGGTTCGAGCCCAGCCCGGCTGGGTTTCGCTTCGACATGCCAGGATTGGTCAACCGCACCGCCCGTTTGGCCGTCGTCGCCAACCAAGCCGAGCGCGCCCCCGGCACCGACCCCGTCATCGACGAAGCCGCGGTCGCCGCCTATACCCCCTCGCTATTCGTCCGCGCCGTCCTCTTCGCTCACGCCCGCCGCTTTCTCCCCGAGAGCATGTGCGCCGGCCTGCTCTTCACCTACGCCTCCACACTCATCCGCCCGACCTTCCTCCTCGGCGAGTACTCCGAGGTCGGGTCGCGGATGTTCTTTCCAATAGCCTGGGCTGTGAAAACCCCGCTGACGACCATCGTGCTGACCCTGACAGGCATGGTCGTTCTCGTCGCCCGAAACCGGTGGCGAGAGTACGCCTTCCTCCTGATCCCAGCCGTGATCTTCGCGACGGCCGCCGTCATGAGCAGGCTGAACATCGGCCTGCGGCACCTCTCGCCGGTATACCCGTTCCTGATGATCGGCGTCGCGCTCCTCGCGGCTTACGTCTGGCGAACCCTCCCCCGCCGTGTGGCCCTGCCCGCGCTCCTGACGGCGCTGGTCCTGCTCTGCATTGAAGTTCTCCCCCACCGCCTACAGTACATCCAATTCTTCAACCTCGCAGCCGGCGGCAGTCGCGGCGGCTTGCGCATCCTCTCAGACTCCAACCTCGACTGGGGGCAGGACCTGCACCTCCTCGTCGACTGGCAAAAGCGCAACCCCACCGAGCGCCTGTTCGTCATCTACTTCGGACCGACCGACCTCCGAGCCGCCGGCTTGCGGGTCACCAACGCCCCCGGCTCGTGGGCCCCCGGCCCGCAGCAAATCCCCACCGCCGGCAGCGTTCTGGCCATCTCCGCCTCCCACCTCCAAGGCACCCACTACCTCTCCGCCCTCCGCCGGGAAGTGACCGCCTGGCAGAAACAGCAACCCCTGGAAGTGCTGGGTGGCACCATCTATCTCTACCGCGTTCCGTAGACAGCAATCACCACAGAGCCACTAAAATTCGGGAGAAAACGCGGAGAGGACCGGTTCCCGCGGACTTGCGCGCACCAGGCATGTACAGACAACGCATGACAGGGGTCGGTTTCCTTCGCAGCCCGGCGAGGCCATTGAACGCCCGTATTGCAATTGCATTGTGTGTCCGTGACCGGTCCGTGGCAGTCGATGGCAGTCCGTAGCCACCTAGCTTCTCCACGCTTTCTCCGTGCCCCCAGTGGCTACGTGGTGGACCCCCGACCTATTTGAACTTCGCGACCTGGGCCTTGGCGGCGGAGACGACGGCTTCGGTGTTGAAGCCGAACTTCTTCTGAAGCTCTTTCAGTGGCGCGCTCGCCCCGAAGGTTTTCATTCCGATCGTCGCGCCGTCCGAGCCGACGTACTTATGCCACCCGAACGTGCCGGCGGCTTCGATCGAGACGCGGGCGCGGACCTTCGGCGGGAGCACGGAATTGCGGTACGCCTCGTCCTGCTCCTCGAAGAGTTCCCACGAGGGCATGGAGACGACGCGGGACTTCACGCCCTCGGATACGAGCTTCTCGTGGGCCGACACAGCCAGCCCGACCTCCGTGCCGGACGCCATCAGGATCACGTCCGGCTCGCCCGTCGGCGAAGCGCAGTGCAGGACGTACGCGCCCTTGGCCAGGCCGCTCGCCGGGGCGAACTTGGTGCGGTCGAGCGTCGGCATGTCTTGCCGGGAGAGTACGAGCGTTACGGGGTGGTGCTTGAGTTTCATGATCACGCGCCACGCCTCGACCACCTCGTTGGGGTCGCCGGGTCGCATCACGATCAGCCCGGGAATGGCCCGCAGCGAAGCCAGGTGCTCGATCGGCTGGTGCGTCGGGCCGTCTTCGCCCACTCCGATGGAGTCGTGCGTGAAGACGTAGATGACGGGGATTTCCATGATCGACGCCAGTCGGATCGTGGGCCGCGAGAAGTCGGAGAACACGAAGAACCCCGACCCGTACGGGCGGACCTTCGTTAGCGCCATGCCGTTGAGGCACGCGCCCATCGCCAGCTCGCGGACGCCGAAGTGGAAGTTGCGGCCGGACCAGGTTAGCGGCTTGGGACCGTGCTCATCGACGGTTTCACCGTCGGGGCCGAAGTCGCCGAACTCGTTGCCGCCTTTCTCGCTCGGCGGCCCCAGCCGCGTCAGCGTCGACGGCGCAAGGTCCGCCGAACCGCCGATCAGCCACGGAACCACCTTTGCCAGCGCGTTGAGCACCTCGGAAGAGCTCTGCCGGCCCGACTTGCCCTTCGCGTCCGCCGGAAACTCAGGCAGCGCCTTTTCCCACCCAGCCGGCAGCTCGCGCTTCTGCATCTCCACCATCTCGGTCGCCAGCGCAGGGAACTGCGCCGCGTACGCGTCGTGGAGCTTGATCCACGCGTTGCGCAGGTCTGCCCCGCGCTTGCCCATGTTGTCCTTGAAGTGGTCGTATACGCCGGCCGGGACGTGGAACTTCTCCTTCGGCGGCAACCCGTAAAACGTCTTGGCGCCTTCGATCTCGACGTCGCCCAGCGGCGCGCCGTGCGCCTTGTGCGAGCCCTGCAAGGTCGGAGCCCCGTAAGCGATGGACGAGTCGACAATGATGAGCGTCGGGCGACCCTTGGTCTTCTTGAACGTGTCGAACGCCCTTTTGAGCATCGTCAGGTCGTTGGCGTCGCCCACGCGCTGAACGTTCCAGCCATACGCGATGAACCGCGTCGCCACGTCCTCGCTGAAGCTCCACCGCGTGTTGCCCTCGATGGAGATGTAGTTGTTGTCGTAGATCCAGCAGAGGTTGTCCAAACCAAGGTGCCCCGCCAGCGACGCCGCCTCCGACGCCGCGCCCTCCTGCATGCACCCGTCGCCGCCCAGCGCGTACACAGAGTAGTCGTACATCGTGAACCCGGGCTTGTTATACCGCCCCGCCAGCCACTTGCCCGCCATCGCCATACCCACCGACGTGGCGTACCCCTGTCCCAACGGACCGGTCGTCGTCTCGATCCCGCTCGTCCAGCGGTACTCGGGGTGCCCCGGGCACTTCGAGTCGATCTGCCGGAACTTTTTGATGTCGTCCAGCGACACCGACGGGCTGCCCACGACCTCGTACTTGCTGCTCACCGATTTCACGCCCGTCAGGTGCAGCATCGAATACAGCAGCATCGACGCATGGCCCATCGACAGCACGAATCGGTCGCGGTTCGGCCAGATCGGGTCCGACGGGTCGAACGCGAGGTGCTTGTTCCACAACTGATACGCCACCGGCGCCATCGCCATCGGCGTGCCAGGGTGCCCCGAGTTCGCCGCTTGGACCCCATCCATGCTCAGCGACCGGATCGTGTTCACCGACATGTGCTCAAT
Organism: Tepidisphaerales bacterium; assembly: GCA_038247815.1. Lineage (GTDB taxonomy): Bacteria > Planctomycetota > Phycisphaerae > Tepidisphaerales > Tepidisphaeraceae > JBBRUM01. The sequence continues at coordinate 16,063 of JBBRUM010000008.1, forward strand.
CGAAACCGACATGGCTCTCTCCTTGATTAGCCGCCTACCTACCCTGAACTTCACCCTGCGAACCACAACCCAACACCATCTCCCCGACTACCACGGACGTGCATATCTCAGCGCCACAACCGCATGCACCAAAATCAGCACCAGCATCGCCATCGACAGCGGAACGTGCATCCACAGCCAGCCGTGCAGCAAATACTGCGTCTTCCGCTGCCGCTCCAACTGCCGCCGCTCATCGACGATCGACTGCAGGTCGTTGATCACCTCGTGAATCGTCAGTGGCGTCTGGGCCCGCAGCTTGTCGAACTCCGCCGGCGTTGCCACGTTGGCGTTGTACCTCGGAGCCAGCGCCGCAACGACCTCACCCTTGTAAAACGCCTCGACCTCCGTCGCCCCCGGCGTTGTCGCCGCCGTCGCCGAGGCGACCGCCATCGCCACCCCGGTGCCCCCCGCCGGAATCGCATCAAGGTCAAACTCTCCCTCGACCTTCCGCAGCGTCACCGACTCGACCTTGGCCATCGCCTCGGACCTCAGCTCGCCGATCACATGGTCGATCTGCTCGAAGATCGTTTCGAACTGCACGTCCCGCAGCATCTTCCCCGGTAACAGGTTTTGAAGCACCAGCCCGAGGATCCCCGACAGCTCGATGGCGATGAACAGCAGCATCAGCGTCACCGTGATCCACCCGCCCCACAGGCCGTCGCGAAACCCCGCGTGAAACAAAATCACCGGGAAACTCAGCAACCCGAACCAAACGTGCGCCTGCAGCCACCAGTACACCCGCCCCACACGCAGCGTCCGGAACTTCTTCCGCGGCGTCAGCGCCATCGCCAGAAAGATCATCGCCGTCCCGATCACGCCATAGATCAGCCCCGGCCACGTCCCCCCCGACGGCCCATTGAGCGCACCGCGGTGATACGGAATGTACGTCGCCAAACACACCGCGAAGATCGCGAGGCACACCCACAACCACGGCTTGGAGTCTCGATTAAGCAGCATAAGTTTTCGGGTTAAAAGCCTTTTCCGCCACGGAGACTGCGAGGGCGCGGAGACACACGGAGAGGGCGGAAAACTCAAGGCCAAAAAGTCCAGGAGTCGCATCTCCTCCAAGACCCGCGCCTCGCTCCATTCTCTCTGTGTTCATCTGCGTTCTCTGTGGTTAACCGACTTCGTTTTTCTCCGTGCTTCTCCGAGTTCTCGGCGTCTCCGTGGCGAATCAGATCGTCGTCTTCTGCCCCGCGAGGTTGGCTCCGAGAAGGTGTTGGTCGAAGAAGGTCTGGCCGTCCACGCGGTGGGCCGCGTCGTGCGGACAGGCGTATACGCAGCTGGGGTCGTCGTTTTCCGTGAGGCACTGGTCGGTGCACAAGTCGCACACGGCCGCCTTCTTCCGGGTTTCCGTCCGCACCTCGCCGTTGCTCAAGTCGCGCACCTCCACCTCGAACGGGTGCATGTTGATGTTGCCGTACGGGCACTGCTCCGCGCACCGCCCGCACCCGATGCACCAGTCCTCGATGATGATCTCCAGATCGTTCTTCCGCCGAATGCTCCCCACCGGGCATCCCACCATGCAGTACGGATCCCGGCAGCTGCGGCAGCTTGTCGTCACGAGATACTTGTCGTAACGAATCCCGTCCCGGATCAGCCGCGACACCCCATCGTGCGCCTGCGCACACGCCCGCACGCACTCGTCGCACCGCGTGCACTTCTCCAGATCCAGAATCAGCAGCGACTGCGCCTGGTACAACCCCTGATCGATGTACTGCGGCAGCGACATCGTCTTGTTCTGACTGGCTTTAACCTTGTTCGAAGCCGCCCGCTCGTGGGCGACCTGCTCCAGCTCGCCGCGGATCTCGTTGAACCGCCGCGTCATCTCGTTGAAGTCGTCTTTCGACACCCGCACGAGCTCCACATGGTCCAGCGCCGAGCAACTTGCCGTCCTCTCGCCGCCGCCGAGCAGGCCCATTTCGCCGAAGTACTGACTGCGCGAGAGGTAGCTCAGCACGATCGACTGCCCGTCGGCGTAGCTCTCGAACACCTTCACATGCCCCATTCGCACGAGGTAAAACGCGTCGGCCACGTCGCCCTGTTTACAGATCACCTCGCCCGGCGCGTACGTCACGAGTTCCACGCGGTTGCGGAGGTAGTCGATGAAATCCTGCGGCAGCTTCCGCAGGATCGGCACGGACCGCAGGTGGTTGTCCAGCGCGCGTTTGCGGTACTTGTCCTCCATCTCGGCTTTGAACTGCTTGTTGCGGCGGAGAATGTCGAACGAGTTCCGCAGCATCTCCAGGACCACCGTGTCCTCGGCCGCACGGACCGTAGCCGACCTGGGCTGAAAGTTCAGGCAGCTCGCCTCCCCGATCACCTCACCCGATCCCACCTGCGCAATCGGCTTGCCGTAGTCCAGGTCCACCGACGCGTCGATCGGGATGTACCTTTGCTCGCTCATTCCCGCCCGCGGCTTCTCGTCGCGGCCCATCAGCAAGCTCGTCATCCTCTTGAACAGTCCCCCGGTTTTCTGCTCCGTCCGCACGTGCGCCATCGACGTGTCAAGGTAAATATCTACCTTGCCACTCTCGATGTAGTATGCCGTCGAGCCGAAGTCCCCCTGTCGGCAGATGATCTCACCCTTCTTGAACAGCCGCCGCACCACCCCGCCCTCGCTGCGCTTGAGGAAGTTGCTCGAAATGCGCGCAAACATCGGGATTTCCTGCAACTGCTCCACCGACAACGGCGACCCATAGGGCAACTGCGTCGGCACGCCGCCGGAATACGTGATCGCCCCCGTCGGGCAGTTGATCATGCACTCGCCGCAGTTGTGGCACGACGAATCCCCCATCGGCAGGTTCGCGTCAAACGTAATGCTCGTCAGCGACCCCTTGCCCATCCGCCCGATCACATTGAACGTCGCCGTCGAACACGCCCGTACGCACCGGTCGCACAAAATGCACGCGCTGTGGTCGATGGCGATCTGCGGGTTGGAAAAATCCGTGCCCTTTGAAAACACCCGCGGAGTGAACGCCGTTTCGTGTCCCTGAGCAGCGGTTATTCCGAACTTCTCGCCGATCAATTCCAGTTCGCAGTCGTGGCTCTCCCTGTGCCGTTCGCACGGCTGGGGGTGCTCGGCCAGCATCAGTTCCACCAGCGTCTTCCGCGCCGACTCGACCCGCTTGGCTTCCGGTGTCGCAGCCGGATCCGCCAGAGCCCCCATCCCGGTCGTCACCACCATCCCCGGGTCGCACGCCTTCATGCACGCCGCCGTGTACACCCGCCCCGGAGGCCCCACCGTCCCGTCCTTCTGCCGCATCTGCACCTGCACAGCGCAAACCCGGCAAACCCCGACCGGCGTCATCCCAGGCTTGTGGCAGAGCACCGGAACGGCATTGGCCAGTTGCTGACTGGCCTCGAAGATCGTCGTCCCCTCGGCGACACTGATCTTCTTCCCGTCGATCTCAAGCTCCACCATTTTCACGGGCGATCCTCCGGCTGCCAAACCTCCCGCCGTTCCAACTGTTGTACTGCTCACAGGTGCCTCCCATTGCTCGTCAACTGCACCGCCGGGCCGGCCAGCTCAGCCGCCCGCCTGGCACCCTTGTCCGTCGCGGCCTTGATATCCTCAGGGAAAAACTCCATCAACGACAAAATCGGCGACGGTACCACCTGCCCCAGCCCGCAAATGCTCGTCAACACCATCGTGTCCGCAAGCCGAGGCACCGCCTCCAAATCCCGCTCCGTCGCCGTCCCCTGCAGCAGCCCGAAAATCAGGTCCACCAGCTTCTGACTCCCCACCCGGCACGGAACGCACTTCCCACAGCTCTCGTTGCGATAAAACCGCGTAAAATTCAGCGCCAGATCCAGCATGTTCCGCGTGTCGTCCACGGCCACCACCGCCCCCGACCCCAGTATCGCCCCCACCGGTTTCACCCGCGTCCCCCAGTCCATCTTCAGGTTCATCATCTTCGCCGGCAGCAGCCCGAAGCTCGGCCCCGACGGCGCGAACGCCTTCAGCGTCCTCCCCGGCGGCGGCCCCCCAGCCAGCACGTTGATCGCGTGCTCGTAAGTCGTCCCCATTGGAACCTCAAACACCCCGGGATTCCGGACATCTCCGCTGACCCCGATCCACTTCAGCCCCTCGCTCCCGTTCACCCCAAGCCCCTTGAAGTGCTCCGGCCCCTTGCTCAGTATCAGCGGCACGTACGCGAACGTTTCGACGTTGTTCACCACCGTCGGCTTGCCCCACAGCCCGCCCTTGTACACGATTAGCCCCCGGTCAAACCCGACGTCCACCGCCTTGTTTCTCGGCTGGCCCCGGTGCCCCTCGATCGCCTCGATCAGCGCTGTTTCCTCCCCCTGCACATACCCGCCCGGCGAGACAAACACCGTCAAATCAAATTTCCGCCCCGTTCCCAGCACATTGTCTCCCACCAGCCCCAATAGCCGCGCCTTCTTCAGCTCATCCTGCAGAATGTGAATCTGCTCGTGGTACTCGTGGCGACAATAAATAAACCCCGTGTCCGCCCCAGTCACCAGCCCCGCGATCGTCATCGCCTCGATCACCAAATACGGCAGGTTCTTCAGTATCTCCCGGTCCTTGAACGTCCCCACCTCGCACTCGTCCGCGTTGCAAATAATGTATTTCTGCCCCGCCGGCTGACCCCGCACCGTGTCCCACTTCCGCGCCGTCGGAAACCCCGCACCGCCCATCCCCTTCAGATTCGCTGCCGTCAGCTTCGCCAGCACCGCCGCCCCGCCCGCCCCCCCCCCGCCCGCTCCGCCGATGTCTCCGCTCGCCACCAGCGCCTTGAGCGCCCCGTACCGCTCCTGCTCCCGCGCGTACGGATCGGTCTTAAACGGCCCCTTCGCCGGCTCATAGTGCCTGTGCGGAACTTCCTTCCCCGTCACCGCCGCCTCGCACGACGCCACCAACTCGTCCATGCTCACCCGCGCATGCACATCGTCATTGATCAGCATCGCCGGGGCGCCATCACACTGCCCCAAACACGAACAATGCTTCACCTCCACCTGCCCACCCGACGCAGCCGCCATCGCCTCCAACTGCGCCTTCAGCTTCGGCGCACCCTTCATATGACACGAAACGTCCCCACACACGTGCAACGTCGCCCGCGGCGGCGGCTTGAGGCGGTAAAACGGGTAAAAACTCGCCACCCCGTGCAACTCGTGAACCGGCTTGCCCAATTCCTTGGCAAGCTCGTTGAGTTCCCGCGCGGGAATGTACCCAAACCGCTCCTGAATCTCGTTCAGACGTGAAATAACCACGCTGCCCTCTTGCCCGGAGTCCCTGAAACCAACAACCCTTCACGCAGGCCAAGCGCCATCCCCGACGCCCAACCGAAACGCCACACTAACCCCGCGCCGCCAACTTGTTCAAGCTCATCCTCCAATTCTGTTACCCTTTCCCATCCTGCCGGTAACCCCCACCACCTCCGTACCCCGAGGCCCAACACCGAAATGTCGTCACCCACCTTCCACGCCGCCGCCGCCATGAGCGAGTCCAAAGATTCCGCCGCCGCTGCCTCCGAAGCCGTCTCCGCCGCCCTCGCCCAACTCCCCCCGGCCACCCCGCCCCGCCTGGCCCTGCTCTTCACCACCAGCCGCCACGACCCCGCCGCCCTCTCCGCCGCCGCCCGCGCCCTGCTCCCCCCCGACTGCCTCCTCTGCGGCGGATACGTCGTCGGAACCATGACCCGCACCCAGCTCGCCTACGACGGCTGGCAGGTCGGCGTCGCCCTCCTCGCCGGCGACGAAATACCCCACCTCTTCGCCGTCGAACCCAATCTCCCCGGCCGGGAACACGACGTCGGCGCCGCCCTCGGCCAACAACTCGCCCGCAACGCCCTCTCCCCCGCCGACTCCCTCCTTCTCTTCTACGACACCGTCAAAACCGTCGCCGGCGCCCCGGCCCTGAACATGGCCACCCCTCTTCTTGCCGGCCTCTCCGCCACCTGCCAGATCCCCCCCCGCCTGGCCGGCATGGGCATGATCGGCGACATGCAGCTCCACCCCACCTTCCAGTTCGCCGGCGACCGCGTCCTCCAGTCCTCCGCCATGGTACTCGCCTTCCGCCCGCCC
>JBBRUM010000009.1:0-21576 GCA_038247815.1 Tepidisphaerales bacterium
CATGGAAACCCTCACCCTCATGGTGGTTTCCGTCGTCGTCCTCGTCGCCGCCTACCTCGTCCTCGTCGACCGGTCCCTCGAGCTCGGAAGCTTCTTCCTGATCATGGCCTGCCTCGTCGCCATGGGCGAAAGTCTCCGCCGTCTCTCCAAGCTCAACAACCTCCTCCAGCGCTCCAACGCAGCCGCCACCCGCGTCTTCGAAATCCTCGACCTCCCCACCGAGCGCCCCCGCGTCCTCGCCGGCGACAACGCCCGCCCCGTCAAGCTCGACACCCTCCGCGAGGGAATCGTCTTTGACAACATCAGCTTCGCCTACCCCGGCACCGACGCCCTCGCCGTCGCCGGAGTCACCCTCGAAGTGCCCAAGGGCCGCGTCGTCGCCATCGTCGGCAGAAACGGCAGCGGAAAAACCACCCTTCTCGCCCTGCTCCCGCGGTACTACGACCCCACCTCCGGCCGCGTTCTCGTCGACGGCGTGGACATCAAGTCCGCATCGCTCCCCTCCCTCCGCGGGCAGATCTCCGTCGTCACCCAAGAGAGCATCATCTTCCCCGGCACGGTCGCCCAGAACATCGCCTACGGCCACCCCTACGCGCACCTCCTCACCGAAAACGCCACATCTGAAACCGCCAAACAGCTCATGTCCGAGGTCGTCGCAGCCGCCAAAAAAGCCTTCGCCAACGACTTCATCACCGCCAAACCCCAAGGCTACCACACACCCCTCGAAGGCCTCGGCGCACAGCTCTCCGGCGGACAAAAACAACGCCTCTGCATCGCCCGCGCCATCCTCCGCAACGCGCCCATCCTCATCCTCGACGAAGCCACCAGTCAGGTCGACGCCGAATCCGAACACCTCATCCAGCAAGCCATCGATGGCCTCATGCGCGAAGCCCACGCCGACCACCGCACCACCACCTTCGTCATCGCACACCGATTCTCCACCATCCTCAGCGCTGACGAAATCGTCGTCATGGATCAGGGCCGCGTCGTCGCCCGCGGAACCCACAAGCAGCTTCTGGATTCCTCCGAGGTCTACCAGCAGCTTTACGAACGCCAGATCATGAGGCCCGAGTCGTGACCACCGTCGCCGACCTCGATCTCCCCCGCCTCTCGGCTGAGATGACCGCACGCGGGTGGAGAACCGGCCGCGCCCCAGAACTCCTCCGGAAACTCCACGCCGCCACCCCCATCGACCCCCTCCGATTCGGAGCTCCCGTCGCCTCCTGGGCCGAGTCCCTACCCAAGTCTCCCACCTCCGTCCGCTCGCGCCACGTCGCAGCCGACGGCACTGTCAAGCTCCTCGTCGAACTCCACGACGCGCACACCGTCGAGTGCGTCCTCATGCCCGCCGAAAAGCCCCACCTCGTCGCGGGATGTGTCTCCTCGCAGGTCGGCTGCGCAATGGGCTGCGACTTCTGCGCCTCCACCCTCGGCGGACTCACCCGCAACCTCACCGCAGCCGAGATCGTCGGCCAGTTCTTCCACCTCCGCGCCGAAGCCCTCGCCCAATCCAAGCGCCTCGCCACCCTCGTTTTCATGGGCATGGGCGAACCCCTGCACAACCTTCCCGAGCTTCTCCCCGCCCTCCGCCGCATCTGCTCGCCCGACTGCGGCCACCTCGGATACAAGAACGTACAGGTCTCCACGGTGGGCATCGTCCCGGGCATGGTCGCCCTCGCCGAGTCCGGCTTGCGGGTCGGACTGGCGCTGTCGCTGCACGGTCCGGACGACGCCACGCGGTCCGGCGTCGTCCCCGTCGGCAGGAAGTACGGCGTCGCCGCCACGCTCGACGCGGCTTGGGCGTATCAGGAGAAAACCGGCCGCGTCGCCAACGTCGAATACTGCCTCCTCGCCGGCGTCAACGACTCCGTCGAGCACGCAACGCTTCTGGCGGCCGCCCTCGCCGGCCGCAGGATGCACGTCAACCTCATCCCCCACAACCCCATCGGCGGCGGCCTCTCCGGCAAGGTGTACGAAAAGCCCACCCCAGCCGCCGTCGCCGCGTTCCTCTCCGCCCTCCGCGCCGCCGACGTCGTCGCACACGTCCGCAAAACCCGCGGCGACGACGCCTCCGCCGCCTGCGGTCAACTCCGCAGAACTTCCCTCTCCGTCGCCGGACAGCCGGTGTAGTTCCCCAAAAAAATGTGCACGCAATCGCACTAGAGGCGCAAACGTCCTCTCCGTCGCCGGACAGCCGGTATAGTTGCCGCATGGCCACCCCACTCCTTCCACTCACCCCGACCCCCACAGCCCCCGCGCTCCGTCCAACGGCTGACGAGAGAATCGCCACCCTAGAACGCCGCCAGCGCCGCTTTGCCGCCGCACTTCTCGCCTTCGCCGTTCTCTCGGCTGGCCTCGGGTTCTCAGCCGGTCGCGCCAACATCGACGCCTCGGCCTTCCGTCTCCTCGGCGACAATGACACCCCCCGCGCCACCCTCGCCCTCGGCCCCGACGGCAGCCCCGCCCTCACTTTCTACGACGACAGCGGCAAGGCCCTCCGCGCCCTGGGCGCCCGCGACGACACCCGCGAACGTCTCGCCAAAGTCGAAGACGCACTCGCAGCCCTTCAACGCCACGTCCTGCTCCAAGACACCCAAGCCGGCGTCGCCGGTCCCGTCTTCGGCGGAAGACCCGACGTCGTCGACGACCTCCAACGCGACCAAACCCAACGCGACGTCGAACGCGTCCAGGAAGACCTGCGCCGCCGCCAACGCGAACTCGAACTCGAATCCGACATCCGCCGCCGCCAAATGGACGACATCCGCCGCGACCTCGAACGGCGCCAACGCGAACTCTCCAAACCGTAACCCAGACCTCAAAAAGAAGGCGAGCCCGCTCGGGCCCGCCTCACTTGGTTTCGAATCCGGGAGTTGCTACTTCGTGCAGCATTCTGCTGTGCATTCGCCACCCGGGCAGCATTTCGAGCAATCCGCACACTGGCACCCGCCCTCGCAGCAAGCAGCAGCACATTTGCAATCGCCACAACATCCCGCAGTCTTTGCTGTCGCACCGGCAACCGGGGCAAATGCAATCGACGACAGCGCCAACGCCAGTACCGACAATAACTTGACCATGACAGTTCCTTGTTGAGTTTTCTTCGCGGCGGCTACTGGCCGTCCGCATGCCCCATACAACGAGAAACCGCCCGGGATCGGTTCAATCCCGGGCGGCGTATGTTTTAACCCTTGGATGGGTAGAGGTTTATTCTTTTTTTGTATTTGGCCGGGCGACGGGGTAGAACTCGCCTTTGTAATCTTTATCTTCTTCCGGCGCGGCGTTGGTTTGGGCGGCTTCGAGGGGGGCGCCAGTGAGGTTTCGGGAGAAAGGAACCGCTTCGGCAGGGACGGTTCCGGGGCCGACAGCAGCTCCGGCGGTTCTGGGTTTCCCCACCGATGGGTTGGAGTCTTCGAGGCGGCCGATCATGGCCGTAAGTTTGTCGTGTTCGGCGGCGGTGACTGCGGGTTTGGCGGCTGCGGCGGTGTCTTCGGCGGAGCGCTTGGGTTTGGCTATGAATTCTCTCGCACCACCCTTGGCGAACCAGATTGTGGTGGGGATCACAATTCCCCAGAGCATGAGAATCCCGGAGAAAATACCCCAGATGGTGGTGAGTTTGGACGGCTCGCGCCACCACTCGTAGGTGAAGCCGATCCGTTCGGGGTCGTTTTTCTGCAACTGCCGCATCCAATCGAGAATCGACTGACTTTCACCGGGGTTTGGCGATTTTGCGGTAAACGACCACTGCTGCTTCAGCCAGCGATCGTTCTGGCGGTCTTCAACAAGCTGGTCGAAGTTGACCGTGTACAGCCCGTCGATCGGGGGGTAGATGCGGATGTTCTGCACGCGGGGTACGGGGTTTTCCTTGCCCACGGGTTTGGACACCAAGGCCTGCTGGAACATCATCGGTGACGTGGTGCGTGCGTTGGCTTGGGGTTCGAGGGAGAGGTACGAGAAGGTGAGCACGCCGGTGAAGATCGGCAGCACAATCGCGAGATGCCACTTTTTGATATCTGAGAAGTCCATGACCCAAACCCTCGTGCACCCCCGTCCATGGGCAGTGCGGAACAATTGACGTTTCACCACCGCGACGGCCTGATCGTTCCTTCGATCGGGTCGCCGCCGATAGCTTGTACCAGCCTAGCCCGTGGGAGTTGACGCGAATCGTCGAAATTTCAGGTCGTCACTGGTTTTGGGTGTTCCCGCACGGTCGTGGGTAACTGGAGGGATGTTGGGTGGTGGGGAGCGTGGTAAGCCGCCTTGGAGGTGCGGTAGGCGGCGGTTTGGTTGAGTTGGTTGTAGGTATTCCAGTTGGATTCTTGGAGAAACCCGGCTGAGTCGAGTGCGAGGAGTTTGAGGTCCATGGCGAACTGGCGGGTGATGCCCCGGGTGAGGAATCGTCGGGGCGAGGTTTTGAGTGCGGGCTGGACGATGGCGATGCGGCCGGCGTTTTTTAGTTTTTGTGAAAACCTGACGTCTTCCATGAGTCGGACGTCGGGGAATCCGCCGAGGTGTGAGAAGATTTTGGCGGTGACGAAGATGCCTTGGTCGCCGTAGAAGTTGCCCGTCCATCGGAACCGGATTCTGTTCATGATGCGGATGAGTCGCAGGAGTTCGCGGCTGACGCCCTTGGAGAGCGGGTGGGTGGCCCAGTTGAAGTCGAAGGCCCCGCCGACGCAGCCGCGCGATACGGCTGCGAGGACGGCGCGGTCGAAATGGCGGGGGACTTTGCAATCGGCGTGCAGAAACAGGAGCACATTTCCACGGGCGGCGGTGGCACCGTGGTTCATGGCCCTGGCGCGGGAATCCGACCCGTGGACGACGCGGGCGCCGAAAATTCTGGCGAGGTCGGCGGTGTCGTCGGTGGAGTTGCAGTCGGAGACGATGAACTCGGTGCCGTCAAAGAAACACTGTTCACGGGCGTGCTGCAGCGTCCGCGGGAGCGCTTCGGACTCGTTGAGGGTGGGGAGGATGACCGAAAGCACGTCTTTTAACATACCTCGATACGTTGTTTGGATCACGCCAGAATTTCGCCCACAGACCAAATCCCGGGTCGCCTCCTCAAGCCGCCTCTTCACGCCGGCGCTGCTCTGGCGATACACTGCCCCCCATGTCCACCCCTTCCCCAGTCGCCCCAGCGGCCCTTTCCCCGCCGCCCCTGGAGCGCACCCCGTTTTATGACTTCCATGTGCAAGCCGGCGCCAAGATGGTCGATTTCGCCGGGTGGGAGCTGCCCATCCTCTACAAGTCCATCGCGGAGGAGCACACGCAGTGCCGCACGTCCGGCGGGATTTTCGACGTCTCGCACATGGGCCGGCTGACCTTCACCGGTAAGGACGCGATGGCGCTGCTGGACCGCGTTTTGACGCGGAAACTGTCTGACATGAGGGTGGGGCAGTCGCGGTACTCGCTGATCTGCAACGACGCCGGCGGGGTGATGGACGACGTGATCGTCTCCAAGGACGTCAAGAACTGGATGATGGTGTGCAACGCGTCCAACCGCGAGAAGGTGGTCAAGCATTTGATCGCGACGCGCAAGGCCATGGACCTTGACTGCGACCTGGTTGACCAGACGACGAGCACGGCGATGGTCGCGTTGCAGGGGCCAAAGGTGATCGAGCGGCTGGCTGCGATCCTTCCGGTGGACCTGGCGGGGATGAAACGTTACCACTTCGAGTCGGCCAACCTGATGCTGTTCAAGATTCACGTGTTCCGGTGCGGGTACACGGGCGAGGACGGGGTGGAGATCATTCTGCCAGCCAAGGCGGCGTCGATGGCGATCAAGCTCATCGCGGGGAGCTTGAACAAGGAAAGTGCGACGATCGCTCCCTGCGGTCTTGGGGCGCGTGACACGCTGCGGACCGAAGCGGGCATGCCGCTTTATGGCCACGAGCTTTCTGAGACGGTCGACCCCCTCTCGGCTGGGCTGGGCTGGGCGGTGGACCTGACCAAGAATTTCATCGGTGCCGATGCCCTGCGGAAGATCCAGGTCGACGGCCCGGCGCGGAGGCTGGTGGGCTTGGAGCTGGCCGAGAAACGCATCGCCCGCCAAGGTGCGCCGGTGAAGCTGGGCGACCGGACGGTCGGCGAGGTCACCAGTGGGACGTTGTCGCCGACGCTGGGGAAGAGTATCGCGATGGCGTATGTCGATTCCGAGGTGGCGGCGGGGGACTTGTCACCGGGGGGCTCTTTACCGGGGGGCTCTTCAACAGGGGGCTTGTCAGTCGACCTCCGCGGAAGCATCATCCCGGCCAAGATCGTCAAACTCCCGTTCTATAAACGCCAAGGCTAACAACGCACATGTCCACACCCAACGACCGCAAATATCTCGTCACTCACGAATGGCACCTCACCAAGGGCGATCTGGTCGAGATCGGGATCACCCAGTTCGCAGCCGACGAGCTGACCGACGTGACCTACGTGAAACTCCCCAAGATCGGTTCGACCGTCACGCAGGACACGCCCTTCGGCGAGATTGAATCCGTGAAGGCGACGAGTGACATGTATTCGGGCGTGTCGGGCACGGTGGTGGAGGTCAACGACGGGTTGAACAACGACCCGGGATTGGTCAACCGCGAGCCATACACCACAGCGTGGATGATTCGCGTCAAGCCGTCTTCGACGAGCGACAAGCTGCTGGAGCTTCCGGCTTACCTCAAAGCCATCGGGCAGTAGCCTGGCGGGCACGTGTGGGGGGCAGCCCCTATCCGGGCAGGAGCTTGATGGCGGTGAAGTCGTACCCCAGCGACCAGCGGATCAAGTTAAACGCCAGCCAGAACGCCACCGCGGCGGCTTCGCCGAGGATCAATCCGAGAAACAGCGGTGTGATCCGCCGGAACAGCCCGGCGCCCCCGAGCTTGATGGTTACGCCCTTGGCGATGTAGCCCAGGAAAATCGAGAACCAGACCCATTTCAGCCCCAGCGTGTACGCCATCAGGAACCCGATGGGGTGCAGTGGAAACGCCTCGTACCGCAGGCGCATGACGGAGAGAAAGGTCATGACGCCCGCGCCGGTGGCGAGGTGGGCGCCGCGTGAGTGCGTTTGCGGCGAATCGGATTGGGTGGCGATGTAGGTGAGGGTGGGTTCGTAGCCGAAGTATTTTGGCTGAAGGTACGCCCCCCAGAGGTTGACGATTGCGTTGTCGCCACCGCGGTCGAGGGGGGTGGCGTATCGGTAGTCGGTGGCGAGCCACGCGGCGAGCGAGACGATGAACGCCAGTGCCAGAGCGAACCCCATCGCGGGGAGCAGTCGCCCGGCCGAAGTTCGCCCGCTCGCGCCCGGGGCAGATTCGCGTGGGATGGCGTCGTCGGCGACGCGGAGGGCGTGCGTGGCGAAGGGCATGAGCGACTCGCGGTGGTCGTGGGCGAAGATGCCGTAGAGCATTTGCCCGGTGAAGAAGTCCTTCGCGGCGAGCTTCGCGGCAAGCTCCGATGGGAGCACCGTCAGGAGGTAGGTGAATGGCAGCGTGAGCGGCAGGTACAGCCCGGTGTACGGCATGCCGGTTTCGGCGACGATCCGGGCCACCACGAGGAAGAACATCAGCATCATCAGCACCAGACACACCGCCGCCCCGAACGACACCCCCGCGACGCACAGGAACATCACCATTGCCGCGGTGGACACCACGAGGAGCCAGCCGGCGAGGGCGTCGGACAGGTATCGCGGCGCGGGGTCGCCGGCGCGGCGCCGCCCGAACATCGCCCGGCCCACCTGCGCAAGGTGGTGCCGCGCCACATACAGCATCGCCGCCATGTAGGGAAACAAAGCGCCGAACAATTGGTCCTGCTGCATCGCCCCCGAAAAGTCGCGCTCGTACTGCCCGTAGCCCACCCGCGTCAGCTGAAGTGTCAGGTAAAAAAACACCAGCGAAAACGCAACCTTCTGCGACAGAAAGAACGTAATCCCCACCACCGCAAAGATGATCCGCGACTGCTTCAACTCGGCTTCGACGAACTGCCAGTCCCCGGAGATGAGGATGCTCCGGAGATCGAACCCCAGCGGGAGTTCGGGCACGTAACGCGGGAAATAGGTGTGCAACCCCGAGAACGCGTGCAGGACAAACACCGTTAGCCCCGACAGCCAGAACAGCCGCGATGACAGCGTTTCATTCAGCGCCCGACCCGGCGACGGGGGCTGGATCAGCGACAGGTATATGGTCGCCAGTGGGAACGCCAGGCGCTCGTTCTCGATCCACTGCCGCCGCACCACCACCGACATCGACAACACCGCCAGCACCACCAACCCGAAGAACAACCCCCATGTCAGCGCTGGAATGACCCACGCCGAAAACGGCACGGCCGCCAGATACTCGCCCCATCCCGGCGAGGTCATCGGTATCCGGCCGACCATGTCGCGCACGACCGGGTCGGTGGGCCGCTGTGCGAGCGACGTCGAAAACGTCGGGAACATCCACGGAGGGAGATCGACGTTTGCGAACAACTCGCGGTACCTGTCGTCCTCTCCCGCGAGGTGGTTCACCCCCACGACCTGTCCCACCATGTACCGCATGAACCCGCCGGCTGGCACGGAGCACGCCACCAAGCCCAGCGCCAGAATAACCGCCAGCTCCCCCGTACGAAGCGCCCACCGCGCACGCCACTGCAACAGCAAGCCGTTGAACAGCGCCAACCCGAGCATAAACAGCAACAGCGCCGTCGGCAGGGCGCTGCCGATGAGAGGCGTGTTGTTCAGCACATAGTCGTTCCACGGTGTCGCCACCGACAACACCACGCCGAACGCCAAGCCGATGAGCACCGCCCGCAGGGACAACGCCTTGGTCGAGGGAGTCGTGCTATCCGCCGTCGGCAGGGCCACGCGGCAAACATTACCAACGATTGCATTCGCGTGTTAAATCATTCACCCAAAGCTTTATCGATTTGGGCGAGGGAGGGGAAAAGGCACGGGCCCGAAAATCCGAAATCCGAGGAAGCTCGAAGGATCCAGAGGTGAAATCTCAATGCGGTCGGATTGCCATCTCGTTGCAGCAGTGGTGTGGAGCAAGGCGAAGCGCGCCTTGGGTCAATGTCGCTTCGAGCATTGCCGCTTCGCGCTTCCTCGGATTTTGTGCTTCGGACTTCCAGCCTCGAACTTACTTCCTGGGTGGTCTGAGCTTGAGGACCGCCGAGGCAGCCGCCAGTCGGACGTCCGCCGACGGGTCGGCGAGGAGGGGCTTGAGGCGCGACTGTGCGTCGATGCGGCCGATCTCGCCCAGGGCCAGTGCCGCCATTGCGCGCTGCCGCGGCTCCTTTGATTTGATGAACCTCATCGCCACGCCGTATCCCTCGTCACTGCCGAGCATTCCCAGGCCACGGGCGGCGGCCAGCGTGACCTCCGGGAAGTCGTCGACCAGCCAGCCGCTGAGCTGCTCGGTGACGCGTTGGTCCCTCGGCTGGGCGAGGGCGATGAGCGACACCACCTGCTCATCGGGGAACTTGGACATCGAGAAGATCACGAGCTCCTCGACCGACTGCCGCTCACCGAGTCGCCAGAGGGCCTCGTGCAGTTGCAGGCGGACCGTGGGCGAGCGGTCGGTGATGATTCGGCGGATGGGCGCGATCGCCGACTTCTCCCCGAGCATTCCGAGGAGCATGACGGTATTGCCCCGCACTCCCGGGCGGTCGTCGCGCAGGCCGTAGAGCATCTCCTGGGTCAGTGCCGAGTCGCCCAGACGGTGCAGGGCGTACCGGGCTGCCAGTCGCACGCTGGGGTCCGTGTCGTACGCGAGCTTGAGCAGCACCGGTTTGGTGTCTTGGAGTTTGAGGTCGCCGGCGGCCACGGCGGCTGCGAATCGGACAACGGGCGCTTCGTCGGAGAACCCGCGGATCGCGATCGGTCTGGAAACGGCTGGCGGGAGGTTCTTCTGCGCCGTTTCAACTGCGTTGGCGCGGATGTTGAAGTTCCGGTCGGTGGCGAGGGTTTCGATGATCCGCTGCGCCTCCTCGCGCAGAGCGACGTCGACCATTTCGTTCACCGCGGGCGCAACGGGCGGAACCGCTCGCGCCGGGCGGAACTCGGCCGGCCCGGGTGGGGGACGGGGTACGGCGTCCTGCTGCGCGCCGGCGACGTTCGCGCACATCGAAAGAACCATCGCGATACCGGCAACCGTGTACTTCATGTGACCGTCCTTCGACTTCGACCCTTTAACCGCACCACCGCCGCCAAGACGCCCATGTGTGCGGGCAGGGCAAACAGAAGCACCGGCGACTTCATCTGGTCCAGCGCCAGCATCACCGCGACTCCCACCACTGACAATACCACCGGCAGCGCCGCCGCCGCCACGGCCCAGCTCGGCCAACGTCCCCACACGAGCAGCACCATCACAACCAGTATCGGCAAACTCAGTGGCGAAAGCTGCAGCCAGTTCACGTTGTTCCGGGTTCCCGTGTGATCCGTGAAGAACCACCCGACCGTCGCCACCACCCCCAGCCCGACGCACAACCCCGCCCACGGCAGCCCGACCCACCCCACCCACCTCCCACCCGTTCGCAACGAGTTCGTCGGGTTACGTCCGATCCGTGAGGCGAATAACACGGCGGCTCCGTAGGCGAGACCCGCGAGCAGGAACATCCACCCCCAGCTCGGGGGCCCGGCGGGTTCGACCCGCCCCCCCGACTCGGCCACCACAAACGAGCCCCCCAAAATCGGGTGCACGCTGCCGTCCGCCCACGTCACCGACACCTCCCCGAGGTGCTTCTGGAGGTACTTCGGCAGGAACGACTCTTCCCACTTGCTCAGCGGGCGGTCGAGGTCGGCGCCCATGAAGATGCTCACGACGAGGTAAAACCAAGGGGCCTGACTGGCGATCCGTGCCGTGTGCCATCGGAGCGTGGTGGGGGGGTCAGCCGGCTGGGTTTTGAGCTGTTCGGCGATTTGGTTTCCCGTGGCGGCGTTGAGCATGTCGCGGACTCGGGTGGAGCAGTTGTCGGTGTAATAGTTGTAGGTGTACTCGCGGTTGGCGTCGGTATCGTTGGCGACGCAGAGTTGAAGAAGGCGGCGTTTTTGGGCGGGTGAAAGGTTTAGCTCGGTGAGTTTTGCGTCGCGCTGACCCTGTCGGTATTCGGCGATGGACCTTCCGAGGTCGAGGGCTTCGAGGCGGTAGAGCATTCGCCCGCGGATGAAGCGCGTGACGAAGTCTGACTGGTTGAAGTCGAACACGCCCCAGTTGTACGCCGCCTCGAATCCGCTGGCGGGGTCGGAGACTACGAGGGCATTGTGGCCGAAGAGTTCGAAGACTTCGTCGCCCGGTCCGATGGTCAGAAGTAGGACGCGGATCGAGGTCGGCTCTTCGCTTGCTCCAGCTTCCGGTCTTGTCGGCGCGGTCTGTGCGAAACCCGCACCGATGGGCAGCAGCCAGGCCGCAAGAAGCACGAAGTGAAAAACAAGGCGGTTCACTTGTCGAATCGTCGCGGACGGCGGGCGTCGGTCAAGGGGGCGCTGTAGCATGGGGAACAACAACGAAGGGAAGACGTATGGGTGTAAATGGTGGTGGTAACGTATCCAGCGGGGGTGTCCGCGAGATGATGAACCAGAATCCGCTGGTCGTCATTGGGATTGCGGCGGCGATTGTGCTTCTCGCGGTGGTTTGGTCGGCCATGGCGCTGTTCGGGGGTGGCGGCGGGTCTTCCGGAGGTGGAGACTTCTCCCGTGCCTACTTCACCACCGACGACGGCGCCACCTACTTCGAGGACGACGTCAACAAGCTTCCCCCGTTCGACAAAGACGGGAAGCCCGCCGTCCGCGCCCACGTCTTTACCTGCAACGGAGGCAGGGACAAGTTCATCGGGTACATCGAGCGCCTCCAACCCGAGGCCAAAACCAAGATCGACACCCTCTCCAAGGACCCCAAGAGCATGGAAAACATGATGTCCCGCAACGCCATCATGATGACCGGCTTGGAAGCCAAAAAGCCCCGCGATCCCGCCGCCAAGTGGATCAGCCCGACCAAAGGCCCCGAGTTTGCCATGGTCACCAACGTCGTCTGCCCCGACGGCAAGGGCACCGACCTCGAAGCCGTCATCCCGTAATCGCACCCAACTCACCCGCCCGTCGTCACCCATCCGCCCTACATCTGCCAGGTTTTTGTCTCCCCCGTCCGGCTCGCCCGGGAGTGGAAAATTTTCTGATCGAGGTCGTGGTGCGTGCGGATGTATCGCACGGTGCGGTACTGGGCGCGCATGAGGATGCTGGTGGTGATCGCATGGCGGCCGTCGTAGCGAATGCCCCGGAGCAGCGACGAGTCGGAGATTCCCGTGGCGGCGAAGACGATACCGTCGCCTCGGGCGAGGTCGTCGGCGCGGTAAATCTTTGCGAGGTCCTCCGCGGTGACGCCGCCAGCCATCAGCGAGGCTTTTTCCTTGTCGTCCTTCGGGTGCATCCGGGTGAAGATCTCGCCACCGAGGCACTTGATCCCCGCAGCCGCCAGCACCGCCTCGGGGCTGCCGCCGATCCCCATGTACACATCCACGCCCGACCCCGGCAGCGACGGGGCGATCGCGGCTGCGATGTCGCCGTCGGAGATCAGGCGAATCGCGGCGCCGGCTACCCGGACCTCGCGTATCAGCGTCTCGTGCCTCGGCCGGTCGAGAATCACAGCCGTCAACTCCGAGACCCGCTTGCCCAGCTTGAGCGCGATGATTTCCAGATTGTCCTGCACCGAGTTGTCGAGTCGCACCTGCCCGGGCCCTTCGGTGACCCTTGGCCCGACGGCGAGCTTGGTCATATAGAAGCTGGGGATGTCGGCGAGGAATTTCATGGGGTCGTGCTCGTCGCTCGGGCAGGTGGCGGCTGCGATGACCGAGATGGCCCCTGGAAGGCCCTTGCCGACGAGTGTCGTGCCGTCGATGGGGTCAAGGGCGATGGCCATCTTCAGGCTGCCCGGCTCCCAGGTGCCGAGTTTGTCGCCCTTGAAGATCCCGGGGGCGTCGTCCTTGATCCCCTCGCCGATGGTCACCAAGCCGGAGATCGTCACGGAGTCGAAGTGCCCGCGAATGGCGTCGGAGGCGGCTTCGTCGCCGGCTTCCTTGTTGCCTTTGCCCATCCAGGCGTACCCGGCGAGGGCGGCGTCCTCGGTGGCGCGCATGAACTCCATGCCGACGAGTCGCTCCCAGTCGCGAACGGTGATGGTGAGTGTGCGGTCGGACGTTCGGGTGGGTGTGGTGTTGGCCATGACTGCTGAAGTGGGGTTGACTGGACTGTGCGGGAGATGACAAAAGAACCCGGTACCGCTGCGGTACCCGGACAGTAGAGGATATCGGTACAACCCCCCAAGGTCATGGTGGGGTGGTAGTATTGCGTCCATGTCCGAGAAATGCGCCAATCCTTGGGCTGTCTGGCGGGACCTGGTCATTCTCGCCGCAGCAGTCCCCCTCTTGGCGGCCGCCGTGCACGTCGGGTGGTCCGCCGCCGCCGCGGCGAAGCTCGATAATGCCCGCGCCCGGCTCGCCGCGACCGGCTGGGATTTCACGGCCCGTACGATCCCAGTACCCGATGGGGACAACGCGGCGGACTTGGTGCGACAGGCGGCGATGATCGCCGGCGACGGTCCGTACCGTCCTCCCCTCCCCAGCCTTCAATGGGACCGTGACATCCGCTATCCGCCGGAGTGGGTCGACATGGCAGAGGCGATGTCGACACAAAACGCGCCCGCATTCGATCTCGTCGAACAAGCCGTCAAGCGACGCCATTTGTCTTACACTTACCCGCCGAAGGCGCAGGAGACAGATCGATCTGCACCGATGATCCACGCCGCTTTGATTTCGCCCGCCCTGAGTACCGACGCGATGTACCTCGTCGACAACCCGGCCTTGGCGCTTCAACGAATCAAGACCCTGGGACAATTGGGCGTGGTGTACCGAACATCCCCAAGCAATCGCCCCGGTTACCTGGAGAGCGGGAGCAGCTTGGATGCCGCCGCCGCCGACGCCGCGCGCTTCGTCGCCGCGACACTGACCTCCGACAACACCAAAGGCCCCCTCCGCGCCGAGCTGCTCGACTTCATCCGGAGCAGGTTCGTGGCCGCCAAGCGACCCGCCGAGGTCACTCTCAATGGCGACCTTGTCGACCTACAAGACAGTCTTGAAAACAGATTCGGCGGACTTGTTCGTCCCATCGGGGGGAGCATTCTGGCCCGGGCGATGCTTGGGCTTGCGGACTCCCGCACCACCGCCGCGACAATCCTCCCCAACCCGACGCGACCGCCGGCGATCAAACTCACCCTCGCTTCCTTCGCCGACCAGTACTACGACGCGCTCTACTACATGCAGTTCTTCCGCCAAGTTCAGGACTACAACGCGACTTACGACCTCACCGCCGGCTTGTCTTTTGCCGTTGCCCTCTTTCGACTCGATCGCGGCCGCTTTCCTGCGACCCTGGCTGAGCTTGTTCCGGACTACATCCCCGAAGTTCCCATTGACCCGATCGGCGTGGGTGGTGTTGCCCTCGGATACGTTCTCGCGGGAAACGGCGACCGCCCGGTGATCTTCTTCCGCGGCGGCGGAATGACGCTGCCCACCACACTGCCTGGCGAAGTCCTTGTTACGTGGTTTGGCGGCCGGTCCATGGTCTCCGACCTCACCCCCCATCGCCGTCCGGGCACCCCTACAGCGCCAGCGACTCGAACATCAGCCTCACCAACCCCGCCAGCCACAACAGTCCAGCCGATGTCACCACCGCCAGCGCCCCCGCCACCCCGCTGAGCGCCACCCCCACGCCGACTCGCCACCACGGCACGCCCGTCCGCCTGAGCAGCCCCATCGGCAGGAGCGTCAGCACGGCCAACCCCCACAGCACCACCGCCCCGCCCAACACGAACGACGCCATCTGGCCCATAGAGAACTCAATTCCCCTTCGGTCCACCGGGGACAGCCAAGGCAGCGCCCCAGGCACGACCACGCCCACCAGCACCAGCAGCACCGAGAACAGGCCCAGCACCCACAGCGCAATCCGGCGCACCTTCCTCTCCCGCTTGCCCGCCAGAAGTGGCAACAACAACGCGACCCCCAACGTCGCCGTCACGGCGACGTGCCACGTCGCCGACTTTTGAAACTCCGCAAGGTTGATCCGCCCGTGCCCACTGGTCAGCAGCCACGCGCCCCCCACCCCTCCCGCGACCCCGAGCACCAGTGGAATAAGTCCCGCCGCAGCGTAGCGCGACAACGACGCCGCCGTGTCCCTCGAAGCTCCCGCCTCGGCCACCACCATCCCCGCCAGTGACATCCGCGCGAGTAGTACCACCATCACAAACACCGGCAAGATCACCATCGCCGGCCAGTCGACCGCCGCGACCACCGGAAGCGTGAGTGAATTGATCTGCCCCGCCTCCGCGAGGAGCGACGTTGCGAGCAACTTCCCCTGCCCGAACACCCCGTACACCACCCCCGCCGCACCCACCCCCACCAGCACCGCCATTGGCAGCACCACCCCGTTGCGGAACTTCCTCGCCCGCCGCTCGTCCACCGGCGCGGCGAGCTCGCGCACCAGCCGACTGGGCTTGAACAGGACCAGAAGTACCGTTGTGACAAGCGAAATCGGCGTCGACCGCACCCGCCACGGCAGGGTGATCTCCCGGAGCTTCGCAGGATCAAACGCGTCGCCGCACTCGGGGCACTGCCCTGTCGTCGTCGCCCGCAGGTCGTACTCGCACTCCGGGCAAAGCAGCGGGACGAGTTGACCTTCAACCGGGGCGGCAGCCACGCGATGCAGTGTAGTCGAAAAAGGACTATTTGGGCTCACCGGCCCGAGTCTCCCGCGTGATCACCACTGTGTCGGGGGCGTCGGGCAAGCCGCGCTCCGCGCGCCGCTGTTTCATGTCCCCCGCGTACTTCGCGAGCATCGCCCGAAGCGCGGGGTCCATGTTCTCCATCATGTACTTGTCGCCAACGGTCCTTCGGACGAACACGCTTTTCTTCTTTCCGTCAGGCGGCTGTTCGATGGTCGTCGCCGAGGGCAAGGTCGACGGCTGGGTCGACGACGGGAGCTTAAATACGCCCGACTCGCGCAGTTCTTCCTGCTGGTCGATCTTCTCGTCGAGGTGCTTCTTCTGCTCGGCTGGGGTCATCTTGGCGTAGTCCCGCATGCTGTCGCGCATGGAATTCTGGGCGAACTTCATCACCGCCGACTCGTCCTTGCCCGAGAGCACGAAGGGTGTGCCATCGGAGGGCAGCGTCGTCGCCGACGACAATTTGAGGGGCACGCCGCCGATGTCCGCCACCACCGTCCCGTCGTCACGCTTACCCACGAGATACCACGCCAGCGCCGTGGTGAGCAAGAGGACCAAGACCACGGCGAGAGTGCTGCTTTTCTTGTTCATGCACCCCTTGGGTGGATCACGGCGGGGGGCGGGTTTAGCGCCATCTAGTCTGAAGATGATTTATTCGCCACCCCCACCCGCTCGCCCACCACATACAGCGGCCGCTGCTTGACCTCCTCATAAATCCGCCCGATGTACTCGCCGAGGATGCCCACGCAAATCAGTTGCACCCCGCCCAAAAAAAGCACGCACAGAATCGTCGTCGTGAACCCGCTCCCGTACTTCGCGCCCGAATTGCGAATGAAGTCGATCAGGTAGTACACGCCGAGCAGAAACGACGTGCAGGAGACGAGAAACCCCAGCCAGGTCACGGCGCGCAGCGGCTTGATCGAGAAGGAGATCATCCCGTCGAGCGCGTACCGCAGGAGCTTGCGGAGGGTCTGTTTCGGCTTGCCCGCCGCCCTTTCCTGCCGGTCGTACTGAACGGCGACCGTCTTAAACCCCAGCCAAGACCGCAGCCCGGGGATGAACCTGTTCCGCTCGGTGAACTTATTGAACTCGGCCACCACGCGGCGGTCCATCAGCCCGAAAATCCCCGCATCCGGCGCCGACGGCAAATCCGTCACCGCCCGCAGCAGCGGGTAGAACAACCGGAACCCCAGCCCCCGCGTGCCCCGTTCGGCCCGCGACGTCCGCTCGGCCAGCACGACCTCCGCGCCCTCTTCCCAGCACTTGACCAGTTGGGGGATCACCTCGGGCGGGTCTTGCAGGTCGCCGTCGATGAGGATGACGCACTTGCCGGTGGAGGCGTGGATGCCCGCGGTTACCGCCGGCTGGTGGCCGAAGTTCCGCGAGAGGGAAACGAGCTTCACGCGCGGGTCGGCTGCGTGATACTCGCGGAGCATCGCCACCGACGCGTCCCGCGAGCCGTCATTGACGGCGATCCACTCCCACGTCCGCCCCGTCGAGTCCAGCGCAGCCGAGAGGCGCCGCCGGAGCTCGGGAAGGTTCTCCTGCTCGTTGAAGATCGGCACGACGACGGACACGTCAGGGGTGGAGCTGTTGGCTGGGGCGGCGGGGGGAATGAAGGGTTGGGGAGAGTTCACACGGCTGGTTTATCCGATCCAAAGGTGCTTTGCACGGGTCGTAGCAGTGTTTGGTCGGGGGGAGCGTTCGGATTTGATGCGACGGGCGGGCGGCTGTGTGGTAAAACCGGGGAATGCGCGCCGCCGTCGTGAGAAAATCGCCCGGGTTTACATTGGTCGAGCTGCTCGTGGTGATCGGGGTGATCTCCGTTCTGATCGGGTTGCTCCTGCCGGCGCTGTCCAAGGCTCGGGAGCAGGCGAAGACGGTGCAGTGCACCTCGAACATGCGGTCGATCGGGCAGGCGATGGTGATGTACGCCCAAGCCGAGGGGCTTGGCTACATGTTCCCCACCGACGCCGGCGGCCCCACCGGGCCCGTAGCCGCCAACAACCAGTGGTTCGTTTACGTCCTCAAACCCAAGCCCCCCACCGACCCCACCAACCTCGACTACTGGAACTGGACCCCGCCGATCCTCCGCTGCCCGACTGATGCGCTCGACCCGCCCGCCGGTACCGGCTTGCAGTCCGTCGCCCACAGCTACGTCCTCAACGACCACCTCAACTCCCGCCGGATCAAGTTTTCCTCCTCGCCGCCCGGCGGAATGAGCGTCTCGGAAGTGGTCGTGATGGGCGAAAAGATCACCAGCAAGCCAGACTTCTACGTCCAAGTCTTCCCCCCCGGCAACATCTCCGACTACGGCCACGGTGAAGGCGGCGGATTTCTAGGCCCCACCGTCGAGCTCTACCGCCATGGCCGCCGGGTGGGCAGTAACTATCTCTTCCTCGACTCCCACGTCGAAACCCGCGGCCCCATCAAACGCCGCCGAACCTCCCAAATCGACCCTTGGGACCCCGGCCCGAGCGAGTAGCCCGCTCGCACGCATCACCGACGTTCCCACCGGGCCCAACTTCACACCTCTGCCAGCAGCACCCAATCCTCGCCGCACATCGGCGGATCGATCCACTGGTCCTTCCCACTCCAAACCCCGCCGGCTGAAAACGTCCCATGACGCGGGTCAAACCACGTGAGTCGCGCCCCACTCCCCAACTCCGACAGATCCACCTGCACCGCATTCCCCATCGGAAGATAGATCAGCACACATTCGTCCCCCCTCGCAGCCGTCGGCCGGCCAATTTCCGCCGGGGCCGGATACGGGTTCGTCCACCGCGACCGCTTCTGCAGGTTCGAGTCGGCAAAGTTGTTCGAGTCGAGTTGCGTCACTACCCCCTGCCACCCCGGAACAGACCTCAACGACAAAAACGGCACCCGCTCCATCAGCGTCTTCACGTGTCGCATCTGATTCGCCCCGGGTAAGTGCAGCGCATGTCGCCAAGTCATGTTGCTTGCGACAAACTGCTCCTCCCCGTGCTTGTGCATCATCCAGATCTCATTGCACCCATAGGTATGCCCGCACGCCCCCGCCAGCAGTCCCCGATATGCCCGCCGCCGACAATCCGCCGCCGTAAACCGCGCTTGCCCCGTCGGATTCCACGCCCCACCCATCACCGGAAGGTTCTCGTAACAGGGCTCACCGTCAAAACTCGGCTTCTTAGGCGTCTTCGCCAAATCCGACAGAATCAGCGCCGTCGTGTCCAACTCCGGATTGCTGTGCCCGGTCTGCCACATGTTGAAATCCAGCCACGGCTCCTCATGGACCTGCTCGGACGAGGAGTGCCTCCCCGGCGGGTGAAACGTCATCAGGTGCCGACCGCCGTCGCCCTCCTTCACTCCCAGCGCCAGCTCGTGGTTGGTCTCCATCATCCCAGGCTTGTCCAGCTTGCGATCCCCCCCCAGTACCCAGATCACCCTGGCTTCGCGATAACGCGCCCCGAGAAACCGCCCGTACGCCCGTGCGTTGTCCGGATTCAGCACTTGTGGCCCCTGCCCCGGCGAGTTGATGAACTTGTCCCCCCACGTCGGCAACAACGCCGCCACCATCCCCAGCTCGTTGATCCGCCGAACCACCGCATCCACATGGGAAAAGTATGCCTCGTTCGGCTTGGCCGGGTCCAGATCATGAAATGGCACATGCCCCGCCGGCGTCGGCTTGACCAGCCCATCCCGCTCCCCCAAAATCACAGTCTGCACAACGGTAAACCCCTGACTCGCCCGCGCCGTCAGATAGTGCTCCGTCTCCTCCGCATCCAGCCGGTGGAGCAACTCCCAAGCCGTATCCGCCAAGTACAAAAACGGCTGGCCTTCGGCGGTAACCAACTTCTGATGCTCCCCCGAAACCCTTAGCCACGAAGTTCCCGATGCGGTGGTAGACGCTGTGCTCATCTAATCCAATTTACCGCGCCCCGCCTGCCGTGGCACGCCGAATCACATACGCCACCCCGCCAGGCCGAAACCAAGCCTTTTCCAGCTCGGCCGCTTTGTAGATCACTCCATTCCCCTTCTCCCGACTCGCCGGGTCGTTCACAATCGCGTCCCCGTCCGCCGTGAATCCACGGATCACGATCAGGTGTCCCGCCGTCTGCGGGTACAAAAACCCCTCGACTTCGCCCTTTTTGAACTGGATCGACGCGATCAGCGGTTGCCCGGCTGCGACGTATTTTTTCGCGTCGTCCAGCGAGCGGACGCGGATGAGGTATGCGTCGAAGCCCTGTTCGCCGGCGCGGGAGACGGCTCGCCCCCAGTTGCCGAACATGTCGTAGTGCGGGTCGAAGATGGCTTCGGCGTTGTCGAGGGTGGGAAGGTTCTTGCCGAAGTGTTCCATGACCATGGTGGTGCAGGTGGGCGAGCAGATTTGCGACCAGAGGGGCTTGGGAACCGAGGCGTCGCCCTGCGGTCGGAAGGGAACACCGAGGTCGCGGGCCCAGTTCAGGTCAGCCGGCAGCGGCTGGCGGTACGGCGGCGACCCGGTGTCGCCCGAGTAGCACACCGACGCCCGGCGCAGCAACGGGGAAACCGCCGCGTCGTGGCTAAACGACTGCAGCGTCACGCGGAGCTGATACGCACTTGCCGGGGCCTTGAGTTCGAGAATGTCGACCTCGACCTCACCCTGCTCAAACTTGTTGACCCGGGCCGGCGGCGTGAGGGTTTGACCCCACGACTGCACATACAGCCACGGCGACCATGCCTCCCCGACCTTCACCCGCGTCTCCAGCACCACCCCCGTCCGGGCGGGAAAGGTGGCGTTGAACGTAGCCAGGAGCTCGGTGAAAGCGAAGGGCGTGGAAAGCTCATGACTCGTCCACGTGCCCATCCGGGGGTAGGAGGTGTCGGATGCGGGCGGCGCAAGCTCGACGTGGTCACCGTTGATGGCGACGCCCTTGAGCGTGCCCGCCGCGAAGTCCGCAGCCGAGGCGAACTGGTCGACGCGGTCGGTGTAGCGGAGGTAGTCGACGTCTGGTGCGGTGGTGGGAGCGGGGGGGGAGGTCATGGTGGTCGGCTGAAGGAGAAGCAGCAGTGAGAGGACTGTGGAGGGGGAGGTAAGCATGGGGGAGGGTAGGGGAGATTTCCGATGTGGGGTGTCGGATGTCGGATATCAGATATGAGGGTCGTTTTTTTCGGGTAAGCGCTTTGGGGGTCAGGGTGGTATGAGATGGCGATGGAGAAGGTGTCGACTGGGCGGGCCGGATGGGGTGGAGTAGTTGCGGTGGTGGCGTTGGCGGGGGTGTTGTTGGGCGTTTGGTGGGGGTATGGATTGGTCGAGGAAGGGGGGTGGGGGGGATGGCTGGTTGCGGGGTTGCCGGAGCATTTGGGGGACTTTCCGCCGTTGTATGGGCATGCGCGGGCGGCTGACTTTGGGGATGGGCGGGTGTGGGTTCGTCTCGCCGGGGCGGTGGCGATGATGGCGGTGGTGTTGGTGGGCACGGTGTGGGGGTGGGGACGCGTTGGGCACTTGGCGGGGACGCGGGGGCGGTTGTGGCGGGCGGTGTGGCTGGCGGGGGCGGTGGTGGGGGTGGTCATGCTCAACTCAGCCGTTGCGCAAATCCGCGGGGGCAGCGCCTCCTTCGTTAAGCCCTTTGAACGCAAGGGGCTGGAATATTTCTGGGACGTCCGCCTCGTCGGCGACGACGTCGCTGGATTCGTCAGAGGTTACGCGGGCGAGCGTCGGCGTGATCTGTCCCACCATGCGCGGACCCACCCGCCGGGTGGGGTGGTGTTTTTGTGGGTGGGGAGTCGGGTGTTCGGGGGGAGCGTGCTGGCTGCCAGTGGGTGGGCGGTGGCGTTCTCGGGTTTGGGGGTGGTGCTGGTGTATTGGATCGGCCGGATGGTGTTGGGTGCTGCGGGCGGCGCGGGG
>JBBRUM010000010.1:0-20930 GCA_038247815.1 Tepidisphaerales bacterium
CGAGGTCTTCACCCCCGCCAGCCCGACACCCCCCGCACCCTGGCCAGGCCCCCAGCGGCGGGGCGGCCTGCGAGCACAGTACTTCTCCGACAAACAGTTCAAATCCCCCGCCGCGATCACCACCGAAACCTCCCTCGACTTCGAGTGGAACCAACGCCGCCCCGTTCCCGGCGTCGAACATTTCGACA
Source organism: Tepidisphaerales bacterium (assembly GCA_038247815.1). Classification (GTDB taxonomy): domain Bacteria; phylum Planctomycetota; class Phycisphaerae; order Tepidisphaerales; family Tepidisphaeraceae; genus JBBRUM01. The sequence goes on from JBBRUM010000010.1 coordinate 189, forward strand.
AACCCTTCTCCCTCGTCCTCACCGCGACGCTTTTCCCGGAAGTCTCCGGTACCCACCGCTTCTACGTCGAAGCCGACGACCGCGCGCGGATCCACATCGGCGACGCCAAAGTCTCCGACACCTTCGAGAACCGCCGCGGGAGCGACGAGTTCGACGTCGAGCTCCACCGCGACCGCCCCGTCCCCGTGCGGATCGAGTTCGCCAACGAAGACGACCGCGGACGCCTGCGATTCAGAATCCGCCGCCCCGGATCGGGCGACGTCCTGCCGCTGTCCGCCGCGTTGTTCGGACTCCCTGACGGCGACGACCAAGCACCGCTCGTCCGCATCGACCGCCAGACGCTCCCTACGCGGTTCTTCAGCTCCGAAATCGGCGACAAGGTCGCCCTCGCCCGCGCCTACTCGCCCTCGGGTCGGCTGGCGAAGCTCGAGTGGCTCGCCGGCGAACAAGTCCTCGCCTCCTCCCCCGGCACGGACGGCGGAACCCTCACCCTCCCACTCGCCAAACTCCCGCTCGGGAGAACCGAACTCCGCTTTCGCGCCACCGACTCCGCCGGGCGCACCAGCGTCTCCGACATCGCCACCATTGAAGCAGAGGGCATCCCCGCCGGCGTCGTCTCCGGGCCATGGCGCGACGTCCGCGTCGGAAACGCCGAAGCCCGCGCCGATATCCGCCAAGACGCCGACGCCGGAGCCGGCGCCGTCCTGCTCCGCGCCGCCCCCGGCGACATCGACCTCAACGACGACTCCGTCCGCCTCCTCGGCCAGCCCGTCGGCGACAACGCCTTCGTCCAAGTCCGCTTCACCTCCGTTTCCTCCGAGCCCGCCGGGGGCTTCGCCCTCGGCGGGCTTATGCTCCGTCGCAATCTCGACCCGCCCAGTGAGTCCGTCGCGGTCATTCTCGATGCCGACGGCAATGGCCGCGTCGTCTCCCGCCGCCTTGGCTGGAACCCCGCGGTCTCGACCCCAATCACCCTCGCGCCCGGTACGTTCGTCCGCCTCGCACGCGAGCCCGACGGCGTGCGCGTCTCCACCCGACCCTCACCCGATGGGCCCTGGAAATCCGTCTGGTTTTCCGACGTCCGGCTCCAGGGCGAAGCTTGGGCGGGCGCGATGGCCCTCTCCCGCGTCGGAACCGCCGCCTTTCGATTCTCCGACCTCTCCACCGGAACCTCCGAACCGCCCGCCAGCGACGGCAGGGGAGTCATGCTTACCTCCGGCACCTACATCGCCGGCGACGCACGCATCGACCCCGACGGCAAAATCTTCGTCTGGCATCGCGACCGCGGCGTCGAAGTCGATCCCGCGCGCGTCGCATACTTCGCCTTCGGCACAGTCGCCCGCAGCCAACTCGCCGCCCTCTCCGCCCGCGCGCCCTGCGCCCTCATGCGCGGAGACGACATCACAGGCGGCGAACTCGTCCAACTCCGCGACGGGAAACTTTCCATCGACTCCGACCTTTTCGGCAGGATCACCACCGATACCTGGTCGGGCGAGATCCGGGCCGTCGCACTCCGAAAATTTCGAGTCACACCCCCCGACGCCGGCGCCGTATTACGACTCCGCGATGGCAGCCTGCTCCGCTCGGAGTCCGTCCGCGTCACCCCCGAGGGTTTGTTCCTCGAAGGCCCATCCATCCCCGCCGGGGCAACGAAAGTCACTCTCCCCGAGATCTCCACCAAGGCACCCTGACGCCCGCCGACGTCCGTCCCGCCGCCGCCTTCCCAGCCGCGAACTTCTCACTCGCCACCTTTTCCCCCCCGCCACTTTCTGCCCCGCCACTTTCTCCCTTAACTAACTTCTCCCCCCGCCACCTTCTACCCCGGCCTGAGTCTCCTGAATCACACCACCGGCCGCCCGGACCTCAGTCGCTCCAGCTCGCTCCGGGCAAGGTCCAGATCCCGCGCCGCCACCAGTCGCGGCAGTGCTCCCTCGATCCGCTCGATCGCCTTCTGAGGATCGTCGAGGTACCGCGAGTAGATCAGACCGGTCCACAGTTGAATGTGTGCGTGGTCCTCGGCTTGCGGGTACGTCCGCAGAAAGCTCTCGTACGCCGCCACCGCGTCGGAGAACTTGTCCATCGACGCGAGCTGGTTTGCGATGTCGGTTTGGGTGCTCTTGGGCATCACCTGTTTCGGGTCGAGTTCGATGAGTTTGAGGTACAGCTCGGCTGCGCTTTTCAGGTCGCGATGTGCGACCGCTTCGGACACTTGCGCCCGCATCTCCATGATCTGGGTCGTTCGCGGGTCGGGCGGTTCCTCCGCCTGCTCGCGCCGCCGGGTCGATTTCGACGGCAACTTCCCGTATGGGTCCCACCCCGTCGCCACCACCGAACGGTACTCCCGCCGCCGGTTCCACTGACTCAGCACCGACAACAAGTCCCACCGGTCGCGTTCGAGAAGCCCCGTCGCCAGCAGACCCATCGACACCGTAAACCCGAAAATCGAACCGGAAATGTGCGCCGAGTGCGCCACATTGCCCCCGGCTCCGAAGAACTGGAACAAAAGGTCCTGCGCGAAAAACAACGCCACGAACCACAGCCCCGATATCTGGTAGAACCCGATCAGTATGAACATGATCAGTACCGTCACGTTCGACCGCGGAAACAAAACCAAATACGCCCCCGTCACCGCCGCCACCGCGCCACTCGCACCCACCACCGGCGCGTACTGGTTCCCGAAGACAGGCTCGGCCAGAAGCACAAAACCGATCCCCGCGAACACGCCTCCGGCGAGGTAGAAAAGCAAATACTGAACCTGCCCCAGCCGGTCGGATACGTTGTTCCCGAAAATGTACAAAAACACCATGTTCCCGATCAGGTGCATGTACCCGCCGTGCATGAACGCGTAACTAAAAAACGCCAACAGCGTCGGCTCGCCCGGATTCAGCGCCAATTTCCCGAACCCAATGTTGATCGCCCCCCCGGCTTCCAACTTCTGCAGCGCGAACACCACCACGTTCACCAGAATCAGGGCGTAGTTCACCCTCGGAGTCGTTCGAAGCGCACAATCGGTGCGAACCGGGAAAAACATGCAGTCACTACCTTAGGACCCTCGCCCCGTCCCGTATCGCGCCGCCCCCAAAACAGCCCCCACGTCCGACCCGCCTACCCCGCAGCCAGTTGCGCCTCGCGCTTCTTGCTCATCCGCAAACGCCTACCCCCATCCGTCCACTCAGCCGACGACATGTACGCCTCGATCAACATGATCCCACGCCCCGAGTTCTTCTCCAGATTCTCCTCCAGCGTCGGGTCGGGAACATCAGATTTGACAAACCCGCTCCCCTGATCGTGCACCACAACCTCAATCTCCTCCGGCGAAACCAACGCCTCGACGCGCACCATCTTCTCACGGTCGAGCTTGTTCCCGTGCTTTATCGCATTGATCATCGCCTCCTCCAACGCCAGGCGAATCGCAAACATGTCGCCCTCGGGAAACCGCTCAGCCGCCACCGCCGCCAGAATCTGCTCCTGAACCGTTCGACTCTGCTCAAAATCCGACGCGATGACAAACGAGAACCTAGCCGTGCGCCCCCCGCCCGAATTGCCACCTCCCGAACTGGTACCCCCCAATCCGTTGGGGCCCATTGCGCTACCGCTGGAATTGACAACTCCCCCCGCGCCGGCCGCCTTCTCGCGACCCTTTCCGCCCCGAGCGTTTGGTCCATTCGATTGCATCGTAGATTAAAACGCCATCCGTGGCGGGAAGGTTCGGTGACCCCACTTCAACACTGCAAAATACGGCAACCTGCCCGTCCGAGACATCTGAATCACGTAAAGCTTGACGCTGCTTCGGACCGATTCGGCAGGATCTTGAACAACTTGTTCAACTTGGTGATCACGAACACCTCGAAGATCTGAGGCTTGATCGACGCCAGCCGCAATTGACCGTTCTTCTGCCGAATCTTGTTGTTGGCGTTGATCAGCATCCCAAGAGCAGCCGACGAGAGATGATCAACGTTGTTGAAGTCCAGCAATAGCTTGGGGTTGGTACGCTCATCGATGAGCGATGAAAGCGTCTGACCGATCTCGGCGATGTTGGCTTCGTCGAGGATCTTATTGTTCGTAAACTCAACAATGCGGACATCTTTTTCAGTGGTCACTGAAACTGGCGCGGATGTTTCTGCCATGGTACGTATATCCCGTCGGACGCGTTTAAGCATCGACTTTTGCTACACCTCACCGGACTCCAAGACGGATGCGTCTCGACAACGCCTCGCCTTGGTCATTAAACACTAAAGGCGACCCCCAAACCCGTCAAGCCGCGACTCACCCCACTCTCCGGAAAACGTTGAACGCCCCGATGCGATCCATCGGGGCGTTGCTCCTGCGAATATTGGGTTGATTGGCGTTTTCGTGCTCAGTTCTGCTGAACCACGTCGGGAATGACGATTACTTTCTCCATGAGTATCGCATTCCTGCCACGGTATTCGGTCACAACCCCAGTCACACGGAAGCGCAAGTCTCGGCTTGCGTTTCGGACGGCGTCCTCCATGACTTGAAGCTTGGAGTTGGGCAGGATGATCATCGGCGGATCCCGGAGCGTGCGGCCGTCAGCGTCGAAGGCGAACTCGAAGTTTATTCCTTCCTTGCCGCGAGTGAGACGGCCGGTGCGGTCGACGATGAAGGTTCCTTCGCGAAGAAGGGGCACGACGGGCGCGTTGGGGGAGGTCGCATTGCGTCCGGAGGTGACGTCGCGGACATCGGCGTCGGGTGCGGGTTGGAGGGGCCGTGCTGCCCGCTCGGAGGGTTTGAGCATTTGGTTAAGGAGTTGGTCGGCGGGTTGGGCGGCGGGGCGGGAGGCTGGCTGGGTCGAGGGGCGGGGATCGTTCTGGGCGGAAACGGGGTTTAGCAACAAGCCGCCAAGGGAGAGGGTCGCCGTGACGAGTGCGAGAGTTGTTCCGATGCGTGCCATACCGACCTCCAAAACGCGGGTACAGAAGCGGGACGCCACCCCGTAGCGGTGACCGCGGCGGGAGCATCCGACAGTTTACCTACGTTATCGTCGATGGCGAGTGCAAGGCGTCAGCCGGTTTTTCGACTTTGTCGGGTGGAGGCTTGGGTTCGAGAAGCTTTAGGGAGGCTACTGGGCGACTGAGGTGGGTTTGGGGGCGTCGGGCTTCCGGTAGGGGATGATAATGACGACGCCCTTGGGGGCAGTGTCGGCGGAGCGGGCCAGAGGGGCGGGGCGGGGGGCGGGCTGGGGGGCGGCGGATGCCAACGGGGCGACGGCCGGGACGATGCGCGTGCCGTCGGGGAGTACGGTTGCGGCGCGGAGGAGGTCGGACTTTCGGAAGTAGGTGGGGACGGAGGCGTTGGCGAAGTTGGCTGCGCTGGCGGGCGTTAGCCCGAAGCCCGAGAGGTCGATCCCCGGGATTGCATCGGAAAACACGGGTGTTCGTGAGCTCCGAACGGTCCGAGTCGAAGAATAAAACGCCAAACCGCGCACCCGACCAAAGCCTGGGTCCACGGAGAGGGCGGTGGCTTGTTGGAAGACGAACGGGTCACGTCCTCCGTAGAAGAACACGCCGCCGCCGTTGGGGGCTTGGTACTGGTACCGCACGGGTTCGTAGATGACCTGTGCGGTCGCGGTGGACGCGTAGGACGCGAGGCAGGCCAGACTGGCGAGGACGGCGATGTGAAGGCGCATGGGGACAACTCCAGAAAACAACAAAGCCCGGCGACGCGCCGGAACCGCTCAAGCCTACCCCGGGAGGGAGCGACTTGAGGTGGTAATCCGTCCGATAACGGGAAAGTGATCGGACGCTGCGGAAAGCTGGGGAATCTATTCCGCGCTTGTGGGCGAGACGGGACTTGCATTCGACTTCACCACAGTTGGGGGAGTAAGGTCCCCACCGTGCCTGAACCGACCCCCGCGAGTTTTGATGACAGTTCCGAGCGGCGCGGCGAGAGCGGCTCGGCTGGGCAGGTGAGGGGAAGCTCAGTCGAGCGGTCGTTCTTTTCGCAGCGGTATGCTCGGCTGAACTTCGGGCAGTATTCCCTTCTGGGCTACAGCGTGGCGGGGGAGGAGACGGTGATTCAGGTTCCGGAGATGGGGGTGTGCTTTGACGCCGGCCGAGCCCCGCAGTTTTGCCTCACCAGCGATGTGCTCTGCCTGACGCACGGGCACATGGACCACGTCGCGGGGATCGCGTATTTCCTCTCCCAGCGCTACTTCCAAGGCCTCAAGCCGGCGACCGTCCTCGTGCCCATGGACCTCGCCAGCGCCGTCGACGACGTGCTCCGCGCGTTTCGTAAAATCGAACGCCAGCAGACGCCGTACCGACTCATACCCATGGCAGCCGGCGAACTGCACCCCGTGCGCCGCGACTTCGGCATTCGCACCTTCAGCACCCACCACGGCCAGGGCGCGCTGGGATACTCGATCATCTCCATGCGGGAGAAACTCAAGCCCGAGTACATGGGAATCGAGGGGCACCTGCTCGGTCAGATGAAGCGCGACGGCGTGGAAATCCAGTACCGAGTCGAGGTGCCGCTGGTGACGTTCATGGGAGACACAGCCGCCGGCCGGGTGTTCGAGCACCCCGACGTGGTCAACGCGAAAACCCTCGTAACCGAGTGCACCTTCTTCGACGCCGAGCACCGCGTGAAGGCCAAAGCCGGCAAGCACCTCCACGTCGAGGAGTTCGCCCGCATCCTCCCGACACTCAAGAGCGAACACGTCGTCGTCACCCACGTCAGCCGCCGCACGGGAATCCGCCGCGCAAAGTCGATCCTACGAAAACTCGTCGGCGACACCGAAATGCGCCGCGTCCTATTCCTGATGGACTTCGACGAATCCCACGACGCCGGCGACGCAGACGCCCTTGCACCGGAGTCGGTGGAGTAAGTCGCGGATGTGGGTGAACAGGGAGATCACCGAGAGATAGAGACACAGAGAAATACGTTGTAACCACAGAGAACACAGATACACACAGAGAAGAGTGTGGAGCAGCGTTGGTGGGGCAATGAAGCGCTGTGTTCGCCGTGTAGGGTCTTTCTTTTTATCTGTGTCCATCTGCGGTTAAATTCTCTTCTTTCCTTCTCTCTACCTCTTTGTCTCTGTGGTCTCCGTAATGTGTCTTTCGACCTAACCCGGGGACACGTCGAAGCCGTCGGCTTGGAGTGCCGCGAGGACTTCGGCGATGTGGTCGGTGTCGCGGGTTTCGAGGATGGCGGTGATGGCGACATTGGCGACGTCGGCTGGGCCGAAGTGGCGGTCGTGGAAGACTTCGACGACGCTGGCTCCGGTACGGGCGAAGACGGCGGTCATTCGTGCGAGGGAGCCGGGTCGGTCGGAGGCGCGGCAGGTGAGGCGGCAGAGGCGGCCGTCGGCGGCGAGGCCGCGGTCGATGATCTTGTTGAGGACGGTCATGTCGATGTTGCCACCGCAGAGGACAAGGGCGACCTTTTTTCCGGTGAGGCCCAGCTGTTCGGCGTGAAGCGCCGCAGCCAGCGACGCCGCGCCCGCCCCCTCGACAACAGTCTTTTCGAGTTCGAGCAGGCGGAGAATGGCAAGGGCGATCTGCGGCTCGCTGACGAGCTCGATGTGATCGACCAGCCGCTGGGTCTTGATGAGGTCGAACGGGACCTTTCCGACCTGGGCAACCGCGAGGCCGTCGGCGAGGGTGGGGCTGGAGGCGACGCGGACGACGTGGCCGGCTATGAGGGCTTCGTGGAGGGAGGGACAGTGGGCGGGTTCGACGCCGATGACGCGGAGGGAGGGCTTGAGCGCTTTGGCTGCGACACCGATGCCCGCGATGAGTCCGCCGCCGCCGACGGGGACGATGATTGCGTCGACGTCGGGGAGTTCGGCGAGGATTTCGAGACCGGCCGTGCCCGCGCCGGCGACGACGGCGGGGTCGTCGAAGCCGGGGATGAAAACCTGGCCGGTTTCGGCTGAGACGCGGGTGGCGTGGTCGTAGGCGTCCACGAAGGTTTCACCGGCGAAGACGATGGTCGCGCCGTAGGCGCGGCAATTTTTAACCTTGATGAGCGGGGCCCACTTGGGCATGCAGACGGTGACTGGGATGCCGAGACGGACGCCGTGGTAGGCGACGGCGAGGGCGTGGTTGCCGGCTGAGGCGCAAATGACGCCGGAGCGGCGCTGGGCGGCGTCCAGCGACAGGAGTTTATTGACCGCGCCGCGCTCCTTGAACGAGCCGGTGATTTGGAGGTGGTCGAGTTTGCAGTGGATGTCGGCGTTGCAGAGGCGGGAGAGCTGAACGCTGTGGTGGAGGGGTGAGCGGTAGACGTGGGGGCGGATGCGGTCGGCGGCGGCTTGGATGTCGGCGAGGGTCACGGGCTAGACGATACCGGGGGGCGGGGTGGTGGGCCAACGGTAGAGGCGGCGGGTGTTGTCGGAGGTGAGCTGGTCGGCTTGGGCGATGGTGATGTTGCGGGCTTTGGCGAGGGTTTCCAGGACGAGGGGAACGTAGCGGGGCTCGTTGACTTTGACCGAGCGGAAAGGCTCGGGGGTCATATAGGGGGCGTCGGTTTCGATGAGGATGCGTTCGGCGGGGAGAGCGGCGACGATCTCGCGAAGCCAGTCATTTTTCTTGAACGTGAGTGGGCCGGTGAAACCGAGGGAGTAGCCGCGGGCGGCGATGCGGGCGGCTTCTTCGGAGGTGCCGGTGAAGCAGTGGAAGACGGCGCGGACCGCGGGGAATTGGGAGAGGATTTCAAGGGTGTCCGCGACGGCTTCGCGGCAGTGGACGATGACGGGCATTTCGAGGTCGGTGGCGAGGCGGAGCTGGGCTTGGAAGAGGAGTTTTTGGTGGGCGGGGGAGACGTCTTTCCAGTGGTAGTCGAGGCCCATTTCGCCCAGGGCGACGCAGGCGGGGTCGGCTGAGAAGGGTTGGAGTTCGCGGACGTCTTCGGGGGCGAAGGGGGCGGTGCTGTTGGGGTGGATTCCAGCCGAGAAGAGCAGGCCGGGGTGGGCATGGGCGAGGGTTTGGGCGTCGGCTGCGTCGGAGGGGGTCGTGCCGATGGAGACGCAGTGTGTGACGCCGGCGGCGGCTGCGGCGGAGAGCACTTCGGCGACCCGGGGGGCGAGACGGCGGTCGGTGAGGTGGCAGTGGGAGTCGATCATGAGGGGCTGAGCGTATCGCGGGAAGGTCCGCCCGGCGACAGGGGGCGGAAGCTTTCACCCCGGCTCGGGCGGCGGTACGCTTCCGGGCCCATGAAGACCCAACCCATCGGCAACTCGGACCTTGTTTCCTCGCGGCTCAGCTATGGCTGCATGCGGATCACCGGCACGTGGAATCCGCGCGAGGTGACCAAGGAGCGGGAAGAGGCGGGGATCGCAGCCTGCATCGCCGCGTACGAAGCGGGATACACGCTCTTTGACCACGCAGACATTTACGCAGCCGGTGAGTCTGAACGGGTGTTTGGGTTGTTGCTCAAACGCATGCCCGCAATGCGGGGGAAGATCATCATTGCGACCAAGTGCGGCATTCGCTTCGGTGGCGACCCGACGCCGACCTCGCCGCACAGGTACGACTTCTCAGCCGAGCACATCCTCGCGAGCTGCGACAAGTCGCTGAAGCGACTGGGGACTGACATGATCGACATATATCAGCTCCACCGGCCTGATCCGCTAATGAACCCGGCTGAGGTGGCCGCCGCGTTTGAGACGCTGCACAAAGCCGGGAAGGTGCGATATTTCGGGGTTTCCAACTTCATGCCGAGCTTCGTCTCCTGCCTGCAGGCGTACCTCCCGGCGCCGCTGGTGGTGAACCAAGTCGAGATCCACCTCGGGAGACTGGAACCATTTACGGACGGAACGCTGGACCAGTGCATTGAGAAGCGGATGACGCCGCTGTCGTGGTCGCCGGTGGCGGGGGGATGGCTGGCCGAAGGGGGAACGGTGCGGGACGGCGACCCGAGGCACCATCTGCTCTCGGTGCTGGATACCACTGCGAAAGAACATGGCGTATCACGGACGGCGATTTCGCTGGCGTGGCTGCTGAAGCACCCGAGCGGAATCATTCCCATCGTGGGATCGACCAAGCCCGACCGCATTCGCGACGCAGCCAAGGCGGATGACGTGGAACTCACGCGGGACCAGTGGTACCGGATTCTGGTCGCCGCCCGGCAGAAGCCGCTGCCCTAAACGGCTGTCACGCCGCGCGGCAGGGTGTAGGCGAGGCTGAGCTTACCGCCCACGACGGTCCACCTCACCGAGATCGGCCCGGTGGGGTGGGGATACACGCCCTCTGCGAACGCCAGCCCGCACGGGTCGGGGGCGATGCGAACGCGGGAGGGGTCGCCGGGGAATGGGAACGACACACCGAGCACGTGCGTGCTGAGGAAGTGGGTGGGGGAGGCGCTCCAAGCGTGGCAGAGGCTGGCATCGGGCGAAAAGTATTCCCAGGTGGCGACCGCGCCGGCATCGAGAAAGACGGACCAGTTGCGGCGGATGAAGTCGAGAACAAAGGGGCCGTGTCCTCGGCGGAGGAGGGCGGTGAGGACGTAGAACGAAAAGTACGGGGAGACGTGAAAGTCGCCCGCGTGGCGGGGGGGGATTTGGCGGCGGTTCTCGACAAGGGTGGCGAGGAGGTGGGCCTCGGCGCGGGCGGCGCGGTCGGGGGGGGCGATGTCGAACAGGAGCGCGAGGGCGTTGCCGTGGACGCTGGGGGTGGTGTCGGGCTTGTCGGCGCGGCGGCGGTCAAGGTACACGCCGCGGGCGTCGTCCCAGAAATTTTCGTTGAAGGCCTGGGCGAGGCTGGCGGCACGAGAGGAAAAGCGGTGGCCAAGGGCAGCGTCGCCGGTGCGGCGGAAGAACTCGGAGGCGTGGAAAAAGGCGGCGTAGGCGAAGGCGTTGGTGGGGGCGTTGATCCCCGAGTGGTCGTGGGCGGCGGTATCGATGTAAATCCCGAGGTCGGAGCCGTCCACCAGAGCGCCGCCGGGGACGGTCGTGGCCTCCAAGCCGTCCATCAGGCGGAGGACCCTCTTGCGCTGGGCGGCGAGGAAGTCGAGGTCGCCGGTGCGGGCGAAGTACTCGATGAGCATCCACGGGATCAGGGCCGAGTAGTCCGGGTGGCGGCCGGGGGGGATGCCGTGTGCGCCGCCGGCGACCAAGCCGTTCTCGCCGAGGTCGGCTGAGAGAAGGAAGAGCTCGAGGGAACGCCGGAAGAGCTTGGTGTCGCCGAAGGCGGCGAGGTTGACGAAGAACTGCACGAGCATGTCGCCGACGTAAAGCCCGCGCTCTCTACCGGGGCAGTCGAGGTACGCGTCTTCCATGCAGACGGCTTGGGTGGCTGCGCCTAGGCGCCAGATTGAATTCAGCGTGGGGTCGGAGCACTCGAACCTGCCGACCGGCTCGACCGGGTACACCGCGCGGGTCATCGCGATGCGGTCGATCTGCACGCCCTCCCATCCGCCACCAGCGGGGGGGGTGAGGGTGAGCTCGACGTACCTACCGCCGCGGGGGTGGAACGCGTAAACCGTCTCCCCGCCGCCGCGAAGGGTGTACCGCTCGGCGAGGTCCACGAGGTACCGCTGATGCACGTGCGCGCGGCCGTCGTCGTCGAGGCTTTCGGTGTAGGCAAGGTCGAGCGTTGTCCCAGCCGGTGCGGTAAGCGACACCTTCGCCCTGCCGAGCACCTCAACGCCCATGTCGTAAAGGACGGAGACGGAGTCAGCTGGGTGATCTCGGACGGCTGCGCTGATGTCGCCGGAGAACTCGGCTGGGAGTCGTCGCCAGTTGCGGGCGGCGCGCTGGCGGTGCGGAGAGTCGGCGGTGTCGGAGCCGGTGACGAGCTTCCACTCCGCCTCTGGTCCGTCGCGGCCGAGGTCCGGCAGGACCCGCTCCAGACGCTCAATCTCCTCCGACAACACCGCAGGCCCGACCACGCCAAACACAGCCGCCGACCCCACCCGCCGCGTCGCACTCAGCTTCAACCCAGCCGCCGACGGAAACCGCAAATACAACTCCCACGCCGCCCAGTGAAACCGCTCGGAACACACCAAAACGTTCCACCCATCGCGGAACTCTCCGACAAACCGCTGCCGCCGACGGGGCTCGTCCCGGTGGTCGCCCTTAAGCTCCTCGCCGTTGAGGAAATATCGCCCCCACCAGCCAAAAAACGTCACTTCCCGCTCGCCCGTCGAGTGGACATACGTCACCGCCGCCGCGAGCGGGGCCACGCCGGTCTGGCGTTCCTCGGCGACCACGATCATGGAGTACACATCCTCCCCCGGTTCGTCCGTCCCCGCGAAAACCCCCGCGACCCCGCGAGGCAGAATCTCCCGCTCGTCCAGCGGAGGTATCGACCGCGGCACCATCGGGCCGTACTCCGTCCCCTTTCTCTCCACCACACCGACCCACCCAGAATCGTCGAACCCCGGCGACTCCCATCCGAATGGCATCTCTCTGAGGTTCAGCCGCTCCGCCGGCCCAAGCGCGAACGACACCCCGTGCGTTTCCCGCACATGCCCCGGCGACTCGGTGCACACCCACTCCCCCGGCGTCGCAAAGTCCACGAGCACCTCGCCAAGCTCGTCCCGCACCTCGCCCCACGCGATGAGCGCCGCCTCCGACACTTCGCCCTGATAGTGCACGGCGCCCATGGAGTGTGCCACGACCGCCACCACGTTTTCCCCCGCCTGGAGGTGTTCCGTGAGATCGACCTCGTCGTACTCGGGCTTGGCGCGGAAGAACCGCGCCGGCCCGTGCCCCAGCACAATTCCGTTCACCGTCAGCCGGTACCGCGTGTCCGCCCACACCCGGATCGCCGCCGAAAACGGCTTGCCTGTCATCGTAAACGCCCGCCGAAACAGCCCAAACCGATTCCGCCCCCGACCCCGCTCATCCGTCCAGACGTAGTGTGCCATGCTTTCCCCACCCTACCCGAAAACCCCCGCAAACCTCTCCCCCAGCCGCCGCGCAGAATCTACGACGTCAAACTCCGCCGTCTCCAAATACTCAATCGACACATCCCCCGAGTATCCCCGATTTCGCAGCTCGCCGATCACCCAGTCGAAGTCGACCTCTCCGGTTCCCAGCGGCGTTTGAAGCTTCCCCTTTGACGCGTCGCGAGCGTGAACATGGATCGCCCGGTCCATGATCCACGCCGTCTCCCGCAGCGGCATCCCCTGCATGATGAAGTGCGTCGGGTCATACACCACGCGTACCTCGGGCATCCCCTCCAGCAGCGCCCGCGCCTGCTCCAATGACTCGAACGGCGATTGCACATGCAGCTCCACCGCCAGCCGCACCCCGCGCTCGGCCGCAATCCCATACTGCTCCCGGAGCGACGCGATGCACGCCGCCATCACCACCTCCGCCGGGCGCGACTTGTCCGCTGAGAGCGGCTGGATCGCGGCCGTCTTCACCCCCAGTGCCACCATCGCGTCGCACAGCGCAGCCGTTTCCACCGCCCGTTGCCGGTTGCTCTCCTCACCCCGATCGTGCAACTGCACCGTCGTGCCCGTGTTTAGCGTGACCGCCGTCAACTTCCGCGCCGCCAGCTCCGCCTTCAACCCCGCCAGCGTCGCGACAAAATCCCCGGCCAGCACAGCCGGGTTCACATGCGCCCAAGCCCCGATCGCCAGCACGTCCGCGCCCGCTCCCCCGGCTTGCACCACCCTGTCCAACGCCACCTGCAACGAAGAGTTGCACCCGATCGCCGTCGATATCGCCACCGCCATCGCAACCTCGCCTTCGGTTCATCCCACGTCAACTCGCAACGCTCTCGATCAACTCAAAGCCTATTCTCCGCCAACATCGTGTCCAGCGGAAAACGGGACAAGTCCATCACGCCCGTATCCAGCGGAAACCGGATCCTCCGATTCAGCCGTGCCGACTCGTACACCGCGAAACAGATCTCCATCGCCGCCAACCCCGCCGCCCCGCCCATCGGGTTCCCGACGCCCTCCACGATCTGCCGGAACAACCGCACATACACGCTCGCCAGCCCGTTGTCGTTGTGTTCCGGGAACTCGAACGGCTCGAGCTTCACCTGCCTGAATCCCCCCGAAAGATCCTGCACGAGCAGCTGCGGCGTCGCCTGATCTCCCGCCCGCCACATCCGTCCCTCCGTGCCGAAAACCTCGTAGTCCTGGTAATACCGCCCGCGCTGCTGAAGGTCGCCCGTGCTCAGCTCCGCCCGCAAGCCGTTCTCAAAATCGATCACAGCCGACGCCGCCGAGTCCGTCGCATGCCCGAACCGCATCCCCGGAAACCCCGAACTTTTTTCCCTAAACACCATCCCCGCCACCCACTTCACCTTCACATCCCCCGCTAGAAACCGCACCGAGTCCACAAGGTGTGTCCCGTCCGAGAGAAAGTCGCCCGCACACCCCGCCCGGATCACCTGCGGCACGCCGATCGCGCCGGAGTCCATCAGCTTCCGCATCGTCCGAAACACCGGCCACGTCCGCCGCTGGTGATTCACGTTCACTCGGACACCCTTTTCCGCCGCGATCGCGATGATCTCCCGCGCATCGGCCACGGTGACCGTCATCGGCTTCTCAACCATGAGCCCGCGCAGTCCGGGCGAGGCCAGCGCAGCCAGCGCTTGGCTATGGTGAAGGCTGTTGGGCGTGGCGACCACGACCACCTCCGGCCGAAGCTCAGCCAGCATCGCGGCAAAGTCGCCGAACGCCTTGGCCCCCGGATACCGCGACACCGCCGCCCCCACCGCCTCTTGACTGATGTCGCACACGCCGACGAGATCGAAGCATCCGGACCGCGACAGCCCGTCACAGTGCCCCATGCCCATCCGCAGCCCGACGACGGCGGCTCGGAGTTTCGTCGCCTGTACCTCGCTCGAATGTGCCTCACTCATGTATGTCACCTTTGCGTACACGTGTCCCAGAGGGCTGAGCATCGAGCGACCTGCAAAACGCCACCGACCGCTCCACCGCCTCCACCGGATCGTTCCCCGAAAAGCTCGGCGGAATCAGCTCGATCTCCATGACAACCTTCTCAAAGTTCGGAGTGTGCGCCTTGAGCACGTCGTAAATCTCCCGCAGCGGAACGTCCCCCTCTCCGATCACGCTCGCCCCGATCTCGAACCGCAGCGGCCCGCTGTTCGCCACCGGGCATACCCGGTGGTCCTTCCAGTGCCCCCCGATCACATACGGCGCAGCCGCCTCGGCTGCGGGCAAGGGACGCTCGCCCACCAGAAACGGGTTGCCGGTGTCAAGAAAAATGTAAAGGTCGCGCACCGCTTGACAAAGCTCGACAAGGTCCGAGCAGTAGTAATCGCCGTGGTTCTCAATCGACAACGGCGCACCCGCCTCCCGACACGCCTGCGCCAGCGGCGGCAAGACCTCCGCCAATCGCTCCATCTGCCACGCCAGGTTCGGCTCGCGCATGAACCGATGTAGCCGAGCCACACCCACATGGCAGATCGGCGCCTTCGTCCCCGCGGCGTACTTCCCGACACAGGCGATCGCATGATCCACCTCGCGCCGTGCCGCGTCGATGGACGCGTTGCAGAAGTCCGCATGCGGAATCAGCGTCAACGCCTGCTCCCGCCCGGCGAGGTACTCGAAAAGTTTCCCCCGGTAACCCTCCTCCATTGCCTCAAGCTCGCCGATCCCGATCCCGGTCGTGTACAGCCCGTGATGCGCGAGAAATTTGAGCTTGGCGTACAACGGGTCCTCATCGCCCCGGAGGAACTGCCCGGCCCAGATCAGTGCATAACCCCACTTCATGGCGTACCTCGGAAACTCGTAACCTCACCCGAACGCACGATTGCACATACACCATACACGCAACGCGCCGATCCGTTGGGGTCGGAATCCTAACCGGCCACCTTGCGACAAGGCCCGGGCGAATGCCCGGGCCTTGGTTTGATCTTGCAGTCCGATCACGCCGAGTTACTTCAGGAAAAGCAGCTCGCGGTACGTCGGCAGCGGCCAGAGCTCGTCCGAAACGATCACTTCAAGCTTGTCCGCCGTGGCGCGGAGTGCGTTGAGTGCCGGGAACACCGTCTCACGCATGTACTTCGCATGGTCGTAGGGCTCGCCGTGGGCGTGGTGGTCCTTGGCTTTGTCCAGCGCCGAAAGGGCCTTCTGAAGCTCGACAATCGCCGCCACCACCGTCTGCAGCGTTTCCGTCCCACCCGGCGCCGCAATCCCCGCCGCCTTCGCAGCCGACACCGACTCCGCCACCTCACGCTGATACTTCAGCGCAGCCGGCAGAATCATCGTCCGCGCCATCAGCGACGCCGTCTGCGCCTCGATGTTTAGCGTCTTTACGTACGCCTCGGACAAAATCATGAACCGCGACTGCAGCTCCTTGTCCGTATAAACCTTGTACTTCGTGAACAGCTCAATCGTGTCCTTCCGAATGACCACCGGCAGCACGTCAACCGTGGTCTTGTGGTTCGCCAACCCGCGCTTGGCCGCCTCCTGGTGCCACTCATCGCCATAGCCGTTGCCGTTGAAGATGATCCGTTTGTTCTCCTTGACGATCGTCGGCAGAAGCTCTTGGATCGCCTTGGTCAGGTCCTTGCCGCCTTTCACGTCGGCTTCCAGCTTGGTGGCCATGTAGTCCAGTGACTCGGCCACGATCGTGTTCAGCACCGTGTTCGGACCGGCGATGTTCTGCGACGACCCGACCGCGCGAAACTCGAACTTGTTCCCCGTAAAGGCGAACGGCGAAGTGCGGTTGCGGTCGCCGGCTTCTTTCGGAATCGGGGGAAGCACCGAAACGCCGGTGACGAATGAGCCGCCCTGCTTCGACGACTTCGCCCCGCCCTTTTCGATCTGCTCGAACACGTCGTTGAGCTGATCGCCAAGGAAAATCGAGATGATCGCCGGTGGGGCCTCATTGGCGCCCAGCCGGTGGTCGTTGTGCGCCGACGCGATCGACAAACGCAGAATCTCCGCGTACTTATTCACCGCCCGAATCACAGCCGTCGTGAACACCAGAAACTGCGCATTGTCATGCGGGTTGTCGCCCGGGTTCAGCAGGTTCTCGCCCGAGTCGGTCGACATCGACCAGTTGTTGTGCTTGCCCGAACCGTTGATCCCCGCGAACGGCTTCTCATGCAACAGGCACACCAAACCATAGTGGTCGGCGGTCTTGCGGATGATTTCCATCGTCAGGTTCTGGTGGTCGGTGGCGAGGTTGGAGTCCTCAAAAATCGGGGCGATCTCGTACTGCGACGGGGCCACCTCGTTGTGGCGCGTCTTCACCGGCACTCCGAGCTTGAACAGCTCGGCTTCCACCTCAGCCATGCAAGCCAGCACCCGGTTCGGAATCGTCCCGAAGTACTGGTCCTCCAGCTCCTGGCCCTTCGGCGGCGGCGCGCCGAACAGCGTCCGACTCGCAGTAAGCAGGTCGGGCCGAAGATACGCCAGCTTCTTGTCGATCAGGAAATACTCCTGCTCCGCGCCCACCGTCGTAAACACCTTCAGCGCCGACGTATTTCCAAAGATCTTCAGCACTCGCAGCGCCTGCGTCGACAGCGCTTCCATCGACCGCAGCAGCGGCGTCTTCTTGTCCAGCGCTTCGCCCGTCCACGAAAGAAACGCCGTCGGAATCACCAGCGTCGAACCGTTGGGGTTCTCGATGATGTACGCCGGCGAGGTCGGGTCCCACGCCGTATAGCCGCGGGCTTCAAACGTCGCGCGCAACCCGCCCGACGGGAACGACGACGCATCCGGTTCACCCTTGATCAATTCCCTACCGGAGAACTCGGCAATCGCCCCGCCCGTGCCATCCGGTGCGACAAACGAGTCGTGCTTCTCAGCCGTGATCCCCGTCATCGGCTGAAAAAGGTGGGTGTAGTGCGTCGCGCCCTTTTCCATCGCCCAGTCCTTCATCGCAGACGCCACCGCATCGGCATGGACCGGGTCCAGCGGAACACCGAGTTTCACGGTTTTCTGAAGCGCTTTAAACACCGGCTTGGGCAGGCGCTGCTTTTGCACGGTCTCCGAGAAGACGTTCGCGCCATACATGTCCTTAACGTGCGTGGTGCGGAAGTCGACGCGATTTAGAACGTGCTGGGTCGTGGAAATGGAACGCACGGCCTCATGACGAGGATTGGTCGCCATATGGGGCTAACTCCTAGCTGGGTTGGGGTAGTTCGACTGGGCGTATCGGGACGACCCGGCGGTTGGGATCGGGCGTGCCCCGGAGCGCGAGACATAATCGGACGCCGGGCGGTGGGTGTCAAGGACGCCTAACACATCCGCCTTCGCACATCTTCTATAGACCCAGTCCTACCCCAGCCCATGGGACTCCCGCCGCCGAGACGGTATCGTTATCGTAATGACAAACGCGACGGGTGCGACCGGGGGTGGGATGACGCCGGCTGAGGTGCTTAAACTCTGTGCCGATCGGGGGGTTCGGTTCGTGGATCTGCGGTTCATGGACTTCCCTGGCTTGTGGCAGCACACCACCGTGCCCGTCGAGGAACTGACGCTGGCGAGTTTCGGTGGGGGCGCTACCGGGGGCGCGGGGTTCGGATTCGACGGGTCGTCCATCCGGGGGTGGCAGGCGATCAACGAATCCGACATGTTGCTCATACCGGTGGCGCACACGGCCAAGATCGACCCGTTCATGCCCGCCCCTACGTTGTCGATGATTTGCGATGTTCGCGACCCGATCACAAAAAAAGAATACTCGCGCGACCCCCGCTCGATCGCCCGGAAGGCAGCCAATTACCTCCGAAAGTCCGGCATCGCCGAAGTCGCAAATTACGGACCGGAAATGGAGTTCTTCGTCTTCGACCGCGCGTTCTACGACCAAGGCACCAACTACGCCAAGTACTACGTCGGCTCGGCCGAGGGAATCTGGAACCGCGGCGACGAAACCCCAACCAACCGCGGCAACCAGCTCCGCCTCAAAGAGGGATACTTCCCCATCCCCCCCAACGATACGATGCACAACCTCCGCAGCGAGATGGTGATGGTCCTGCAAGAAATGGGCATCGGCGTCGAAGCCCATCACCATGAGGTCGCCACCGGCGGGCAATGCGAAATCGACATCCGATATCAAGATCTGGTGACCATCGCCGACCAGATGATGATGTACAAATACGTTATTAAAAACGTGGCCCATCGAGCGGGAAAAGTGGCGACGTTCATGCCCAAGCCACTCTTCGAAGACAACGGCTCGGGGATGCATGTGCACTTTTCAATGTGGAAAGAGGGCCGCAACCTGTTCGCGGGAAACAAGTACGCCGGGCTCAGCGACATCGGCCTGTGGGCGATCGGCGGGATCTTGAGGCACGCCCGGGCGTTGTGTGCGCTATGCAACCCTACGACAAATTCTTACAAACGGCTGGTCCCTGGATATGAGGCTCCGGTGAACTTGGTTTACTCGTCGCGGAACCGGTCGGCTGCGATTCGGATACCGATGTACTCTCAGCGTCCCGAGAGCAAGAGGTTGGAATTTCGCTGCCCCGACTCGTCATGTAACCCGTACCTGGCGCTGTCCGCGATCACGATGGCAGCCATCGACGGGATTGAAAACCGGATGGACCCGGGAGACCCGATCGACCGGGATCTGTACGCATTGTCAGCTGCAGAATACGACAAAATTCGCAGCGCGCCGGGGTCGTTGGAGGAGGCGCTGGCTGAGCTGGAGAACGACCACGAGTTCTTACTGAAGGGGGATGTATTTACCCCCGACGTGGTGCACTACTGGATCAAATACAAGCGTGAGAACGAGGTCGAGGCGCTGCGGATTCGTCCGCACCCCTATGAGTTTTGCATGTATTTTGACATTTGAAGTTGGACGACGGCGTTAAAAAGTCGCGGCAAACCTCAGCTAACAGACAGATTGCGGTGCGAAGGACCAAGGTGAGCGACAAAACTCGTTCGAAAGTGGCGGAGCTCGTCCGACACTGAGGCTGGAAGGTGGGGGCGAGGGCGGTGGGGGCGGGGGCCGGGGAGTGAAGGCCAGCCCGGAATTGTCCCGATGCTGGATGGCACGCCTTGGAATCGTCGCCGGCGGTTTTGTTGGGGTCGCGATTGCGTGCGGTGGCGTTGGCGTCACGTGTTGGCACACACTCCACGGTGGGAGGGGAGGGAAGTGACACCACATTTTGCGTTATCGGTCGTTGGGAGTTATTCTCTGAACGGAATGCACTGCCCCTTTTGTGATGCCGACAAGGAGTCGCTCAAAGTGATCGACTCCCGCACCTGCGAGGGTGGGAAGGCGATCCGTCGTCGGCGTCAGTGTTTGGGGTGCGACAAACGTTTTACCACCTACGAGCGAATCGAAGAGACGATTAAGCTCACGGTGATAAAGAAAGACGGGCGACGGGTACCGTTTGATCGAAACAAGATTCTGACGGGTTTGCAGCGGGCGTGTTTCAAAAGGCCGGTGGCCGAGGCGGATCTCGAGCGGCTGGTGGATGAGACGGAGGACGAGATTACGCGGAGCTTTGACCGGGAAGTGCCAGCCGAAGCGGTGGGGCGGTCGGTGTCCGACCGTTTGCGGCGACTCGATCAGGTGGCTTACGTGCGGTTTGCGAGCGTTTATCGCCGGTTCAAGACGGTGGAAGAGTTGATGGAGGAGGCGCGGGCAGTGATCGACGCGCAGCGGTTTGAGGACCCAACGCAAGGAAAACTATTCGTTGAGGGGGGAGGGCGCAGCGTTCCGGGGATGTCTGGAACGGAAAAGGGGACTGAGAATGGCACGCAAGCGGCAGGCGGCGGCGGGAACAGTGGAGCAGAGCGGGCGAACGGGGCGGGGCGGGCGAGCGGGGCGGGGCGGGCAAGAGGGGCGGGGCGGGCGACTGGGGCGGGGCGGACGAAGTCGGTGGTCGGGCGGGC
>JBBRUM010000011.1:0-18737 GCA_038247815.1 Tepidisphaerales bacterium
ATTTCTATTCGAAGACGCTTGGTAAACAGTGTGCAGCCGAGGTGCTCCTACCGGACTCGGGCAAGGGGCCGTTTCCGGTTTTTTACCTGTTGCACGGGTTGTCGGACGACCACTCGATTTGGCTGCGGCGGACGCGGATCGAGATGTACGTGATGGGTGCGCCGCTGATCGTGGTCATGCCCGACGGGGCGCGCGGTTTTTATACCGACGCCAATGAGGGGGCGGCGTGGGGCAAGTTCATTGGGGAGGAGTTGGTGGAAACGATGGACTCGTATTTTCCGACGATCAAGGCGAGGTCCGGGCGGGCGATCGGGGGGCTGTCGATGGGCGGGTACGGCGCGCTGCGGGCGGCGCTGTGTTACCCCGACACGTACGTCTCGGCCAACTCGCACTCGGGGGCGGTGCTGGCTGGGACGCAAAGGTGGGACACGGCGCACGACCGACTCGACAACACGGAATTCCGCCGCGTTTTCGGGGCCAAGCCGGCTGGGGGCAAGCACGACCTGCTGACGGTGGTGCGGTCGATCGCGAAGAGGAAGCTGCCGAAGCTGCTTATCGACTGCGGCACGGAGGACTTCCTGATCGAAGACAACCGCGAGTTTCACCGGAAGCTCGAGGCACTGCGCATCGCCCACGAATACGAAGAGTTCCCCGGCGAACACAACTGGGACTACTGGGACCAGCACATCCGGTCGGCGCTTGCGTTCCACGCGAAACATCTTGGGATTTAGGCGAAGGTTTGTTCACCACTGAGGCACAGAGGGCACTGAGAAATGCGGGGAAACGCGGAGAAGCGCGTAGCCGCAGACTGGCACGGAGGGGAACGGACTGAGAAGAGCTCATTGCGTTCATTGTATTTAATGTATTTGCAGTTACGCGTGTAGGACGCGTGATCTCCGAGTGATTTTTGCATGTCCATGCCCCGTCCGTGGAAGTCCGTGGTCACGCATTTCTACCGTACTTCTCCATGGCTCTCAGTGCCCTCTGGGCCTCCGTGGTGACCCGGGGTTAGTCGAATCCAAACATGGGGGTTTTATCTTTTGGGGATGCGGCACGTGTTGCTTCTCTTGTTGGCGGTGGCGGTGGCGGGGTGCGGGCGGGGCGGGGGTGGGGCGATTCCGTTGACGTTGGTGCGACATCAGACGTTGCCGGGGTTGGGGGCGGCGCAGGGGGTGACGTATCATCGGGGGCTGGTGTACATTTACGGCGACGCGGAGACGGGGGTGATTCGGGAGTATCGGCTTGTGATTTCGCCGGGGCCGCGGTTGGTGGAGACGGGACGGGTGGTTCGACTCACGCGGAGCGGGGAGGATCTGTTGTCGCACCCGACGGGGCTGACGTTTCATCCGAAGTACGGCTGCTTTCTGGGTGACACGTTCAAGCGGGTGGGGCGGATTTATCGGATCGACTTCGAGCGGGCGCTGGCGGATGGGAACTTGGACAACGCGGTGCTGGGTATGACGCTGGACGACGCAGCCGTGAACGGCACGCGGCCGGAGTTTGTGCTGCACGATGGGCGGTGGTTGCTGGCGACGTCGGATTACGGGCCGGGGCCGAACTTTGTGCGGTTTTACGATCCGGTTCGACTGGCAACGGCGCGGCGGACGAGCGAGCCGGGCGTTGAGGTGCGGCGGGTTCCGTGCGGACCGTTCGTGCAGAACCTGCACTTCGTGAAGCACAGCGGGCGGCTGGTGCTGATCCAGAACCAAGTGGCGGGGCTGCGGTGGCGGTTTACTCCGGTGGTGGACATCGGGGCGGCCGATTACCGCGACCTCAAGCCGATCGATCTGCCCCGCCCGACGGATGAACTTGAAGGTGGCACGACGCTGGGTCCGACGTTCGCCGTTTATGTCTCGGCGATGCGAGACGACAACGTCACGCTGGCGATCCGCTCACGTTAGTGGCGACGGACACTGCAGCGCGGGAAACCGAGCGTTCGTCCTTTGGGGGGGGCGGAGGTGGTTGTCGCGGAGGCGGATTTAGGCACAATCGCGTGTCATGCCATTTCCCGCACCGCACGGACCGCATGTGTCGCCACCGTCGCCGGACCCGATTCCGGCGTCCAACCAGCTTAAACCGACGCTCGGGCTGACGTCGCTGGTGTTTTACGGGGTGGGGTCGATGCTCGGGGCGGGGATTTACGGGCTGATCGGGCAAGCCGCGGGGATCGTGGGGTCGGCGGTATGGCTGGCGTTTGGGGTGGCGATGGTGGCGGCGCTGTTGACGGGGCTGACGTATGCGTCGCTGGTGTCGCGGTATCCGCGGGCGGGTGGGGCGGCGTACATCACACGGCAGGCGTTTGGATCGCCGTTGCTGGCGTTTGTGGTGGGGATTTGCGTGCTGGCGTCGGGGATGACGTCGATGGCGACGAGCTCGAATGTGTTCGCGCGGAACCTGGTGACGCTGCCTGAGCTGGGCTGGCTGAACATGACGACCGTAGCCGTCGGGGTGATTGTGGCGATGGGGCTGGTGAACTTTTGGGGGTTGAGGGAGTCGGCTGCGGTGAACACGGTGTGCACGGTGGTGGAGGCGTCGGGGTTGTTGGTGATCATTGGGTTGGGTGCGTCGTTTTGGGGGTCGAGGTCGTTGCTGGAGTTTCCGCCGGGGGCGACGGGGGCGAGTGGTGCGATGATTCTGGCGACGGGGGCGGTGGTGATGCAGGGGGCGGTGCTCACGTTTTTCTCTTTCATCGGCTTCGAGGACTTGCTCAACGTTTCCGAGGAAGCCAAGGACGCGACGCGGACGGTGCCGCGGGCGCTGGTGATTTCGCAGCTTGTGACGGTGACGATTTACATGCTTGTGGCGATCACGGCGGCGTCGGTGCTGCCGTGGCAGGAGCTGGCGGCCAGCAAGACGCCGCTGGCGGACGTAGCCGCCCGGGCCTCGACGTGGTTTCCGAGCTGGCTGATTGCGGCGGTGACATGCTTCGCGGTGCTCAATACGTCGCTGCTGAATTATGTGATGGGGTCGCGGCTGGTGTTTGGGATGTCGCGGGACGGGCTGCTTCCGGGGTTCTTTGGGAAGCTCAACGCGTGGCGGCGGACGCCGCTGCTGGCGATTGTGTTCATTGGGGCTGCGGTTCTGTCGCTGAGGCTGGTGAACGATATCTCGCAAACGGCCGCGGCGACGGTGCTGCTGCTGCTGACGGTGTTCATCGCGATGAACCTCGGGCTGGCGAAGATCCTGCTGAGCAAAGCCGACGCCACGCGGGCGCCGTTTCACATTCCGGTGGTCGTTCCGATTCTGGGGGCGGTGGTGTGCTCAGCGCTGATCTTGGCGCGGATCTCGGACCCCAAGGCCATGCCGTCGCTGCTGATTGCGGGGGGGATTATGGTCACGGCGGTCGTGCTGCATGTGGGGATGTCTTTGTCGAGGCGCTGGGCGTAAGGTCGGTTGCATCCGTGACTTCCGCCGCCACAACATCCTCGCGCACGTCGCCGCTGGTGGTGGTGTTTGGAATGTTGGTGGCCGTGGGGTTTGTCGGAAGTGTGTGGCTTTTGCCGCCGGGGGATGTGCTCTGGCCGGCGGCGTTGCTGGCGGTTGCACTGCCGGCGGTGGTGGGCGGGCTGGTCGCACCGAAGTCGACGCCGAGGTTGGGGCGTCCGCACCCGGGTCAGCCGGCGGGGGTGTATTTTGGGGTGGGGGTGGCGCTGCTTCTGCTGCCGTTTTCGGGGTTGCCGTACCGGCCGGACCTTCTTCTGCCGCTCTTAGCGGTAACGGTGGTTGCGGCACACGCTTTGGTGGCGGTGCAACTGATTCGTTGCGGGTGGCCGCTGTCGCGGGCGCTCGTCGTCGCGGTCGCGTCGTCGGTGGTAACCCTGCTTGCAGCCGGGGCGGGCCTCTTTTTGTAGGAACCTTTTCAGAAATGCCGCAAGTTTGGGGTCGGGTCGACCCCGCCCTACACTTCTGTACCCATGTTTAACGACACACTCGCCAGCGCCCCCGTCGCGGCAACCCCGCGCAGCGCATTTTCCGTCTCAGACCTCTTCCCTTCCGATCACTTCGCACCGCGCCACGTTGCGCCGTCCGACGCCGAGATCGCGGAAATGCTGGCGGCGCTCGGGCTTACCTCCCTCGAACAACTCGAATCGCAAACCGTTCCCGCGGGCATTCGCTTGGGCCGAATGCTCAACCTCCCCGCCCCGCTCACCGAAGCCGCCGCCCTCGCCGAGCTCAAGACGATCGCGGCGAAGAACCAGGTGTTCCGGTCGTTTATCGGCCAGGGCTACCACGACACGATCACGCCGCCGGTGGTGCTGCGCAACGTGCTGGAAAACCCCGGCTGGTACACGCAGTATACGCCGTACCAAGCCGAGATCTCGCAGGGCAGGCTCGAGGCGCTGCTGAACTTTCAAACGCTCGTGTGCGACCTCACCGGCTTGCCACTGGCGGGCGCGTCGCTCCTCGACGAAGGCACGGCCGCCGCCGAAGCCATGGCCATGTGCCGCTCGATCATCGACGCCCCCGCCAAAACCACCTTCCTCGCCGCCAACAACTGCCACCCCCAAACCCTCGCCGTCGTCCGAACCCGCGCCGAGTCGATGGGCGTCACCCTTGAGGTCGTCCCGCCCGAGTCCATCGCCACAGCCGACCTCTCCGCCGTCTTCGCCGCCCTCGTGCAATACCCCGCCACCGACGGCGCGATCGCCTCACCCAAGCCCGCCGCCGACGCCCTGCACGCCGCCGGGGCGCTCCTCGTCGTCGCCACCGACCTCCTCGCCCTCACGCTCATTGCCCCCCCCGGCGAGCTCGGCGCGGACGTGGCCGTTGGGTCCGCCCAGCGGTTCGGTGTGCCGATGGGCTTCGGTGGCCCGCACGCGGCGTTCCTCTCCACCAAGACCGGACACGCCCGCAAGATGCCCGGCCGGCTTATCGGCGTGTCGCGCGACGTACACGGCAAGCCCGCCATGCGACTCACGTTGCAAACCCGCGAGCAGCACATTCGCCGCGAGAAGGCCACCAGCAACATCTGCACCGCGCAGGTGCTCCTTGCCGTCATGGCGTCGATGTACGCCGTGCACCACGGGCCGGACGGCCTGACCGCAATCGCCCGCCGCGTGCACCTGCTCACGGGCGCGCTGGCAGAAGGCCTGCGCCGCATGGGTCACGATGTTTCCGGCGGGGCCAATGCGTTTTTCGACACGCTTCGCGTCACCCCCAACCAGCTCCCCGTTTCCTCCATCCTCGCAGCCGCCCGCTCGCGGATGTTCAACCTCCGCGACTACGCCGACGGCACGGTGGGCGTTTCCCTCGACGAGGGCACCACCCCATCCGACGTGGAAGTTCTCCTGCAGTGCTTCGCCGGCGGGGCCACGTTCCGGTTGGACGTCCCCGACCTGGCTTCGCAGTTCGCCGCGATGTCGAGCATCGCCGACCGCGGCAGCCCGTTCCTCACCCACCCCACCTTCCACCGGTTCCACGCCGAGCACGAGCTTCTGCGGTACATCCACCGCCTGCAGAGCAAGGACCTCTCGCTTACCACGAGCATGATTCCGCTGGGCTCGTGCACGATGAAGCTCAACGCGACCTCGGAGATGATTCCGGTCACCTGGCCGGAGTTCGGACAGTTGCACCCGTTCTCGCCGGTGGAGCAAACGCGCGGGTACGCTGAGATGATCGAACAGCTTGAAACGTGGCTGGCGGAGATCACTGGCTTTGCGGCGACGTCCCTCCAGCCCAACGCCGGCAGTCAGGGCGAGTACGCCGGGCTGCTCGCCATCCGCGGTTACCACCACTCCCGCGGCGACCACCACCGCAACATCTGCCTGATCCCCACCTCGGCCCACGGGACCAACCCCGCCTCGGCGATCATCGCCGGGTTCAAGGTCGTTACCGTCGAGTGCGACGACCTCGGCAATGTCGACCTCACCGACCTCCGGAAGAAAGCCGCCCTGCACGCGTCGAACCTCGCCGCGCTGATGGTCACCTACCCGTCGACCCACGGCGTTTTCGAAGCCGGGATCAAGGACATCTGCCACGTCATCCACGAACACGGCGGCCAGGTCTACATGGACGGCGCCAACATGAACGCCCAAGTTGCCCTCTGCCGCCCCGGCGACTTCGGAGCAGACGTCTGCCACCTCAACCTCCACAAAACCTTCTGCATCCCCCACGGCGGGGGCGGCCCCGGAGTCGGCCCGATCTGTGTCGCAAAACAGCTCATTCCGTTCCTCCCGGGCAACCCGCTTGGGTCCGGCGCAGCCGTCGGCCCGGTCTCAGCAGCCCCGTACGGCTCGGCGTCGATCCTGGTGATCCCGTGGATGTACATCCGCATGATGGGCGCACCGGGCTTGAAGCTCGCCACACAGGTCGCGATTCTCAACGCCAACTACATGGCCGACCGCCTCAAGGGGCACTACACGCTGCTTTACACCGGGCAAAACTCCCGCGTCGCCCACGAGTTCATCCTCGACTGCCGCCCGCTCGAAGCATCCGCGGGCATCAAGGTCGAGGACATCGCCAAACGCCTCATCGACTACGGCTTCCACGCGCCCACGATGTCCTGGCCGGTGGTGGGCACGCTGATGATCGAGCCCACCGAGTCGGAATCGAAGGAAGAACTCGACCGGTTTTGCGACGCGATGATCGGCATTCGCAACGAGATCAAGCAGATCGAGTCGGGGCAGCTCGACCGCGCCGACAATCCCCTCAAACACGCCCCCCATACCGCCGCCGCCGTCACAGCCGACGTCTGGCCCCACAAATACCCCCGCCAACTCGCCGCCTACCCCTCCCCCCACCAACTCCGCCATAAGTTCTGGCCCGCCGTCGGCCGAATCGACAACCCCTTCGGCGACCGCAACCTCGTCTGTGCCTGCACGCCCATGTCGGAATACTAACCCGACCCGCGCAGGCGTGGGGTACAATTTCGCTATGACCTCCCCCTTCCCGGAGATGGAGCCCTACCTCGCAGCCCACTGGCCGGGGGTTCACTCCAGCCTCGTCGTGCTGTCTGGCAACTAGCTAAACTCCCATCTCCCGAGTTGGCTGGTCGCATCGGTAGAGGAGCGCATGGCCATCGAAGCCGACGACTCACCCGCCGATCTGCGGTCCCGCCAGTACGCCCCCGCGGTTGTCATCTCCGAAACCCCGCGGCCAGACCGGAGGCCATCGTCATCAGCCGCCACCCTCGACGCGCCCTTCCGCCTCGTCCGCCCCCAGCCACACACCGAGCGGTTCGTCCGCATCGTCGAAACCCCGCTCCGAACGACTGGTTACCGTCATCGAGTGCCTGTCTCCCTCCAACAAGCTCGGCGCCGGCCTGATCGCCTACAAACGCAAGCGCGACGACCTGCTGCACGGCGGCGTCAACGTCGTCGAGATTGAGCTCGTCCGCCGGGGCGACTGGCGGGCACTCCTCAGCCCCTACCAATGGTCGCCCGACGCCGAGTCCATCCACCGCATCACCGTTTCGACTCGCTAGCGATCTCGATTCGGTCTACCTCTTCCCCGCGCCGCTCCGACGCGCGCCGCCACTGATCCCCATTCCCCTCCGCGCAGGCGACCCCGAGCTTCGCCTTGAACTCCAAACCCTGCTCGATACGACATACGCCAACGGACGCTTCGCCCTACGCATCTCGTACGGCTCGCCACTGACCCCACCGCTTTCCCATTTTCTGGACCACGACGACCTCGCCTGGGCCACGGCCCAGCCACCGGCAATGTTCCCACCGCAACCCTGACTCCCGCCCTACTCAGTCGCTTGCACGAACTGCTCGTACAGGTGGGCGTATTTCCCGCCGCGCAGAAGCAGTTCGCGGTGCGTGCCGCGTTCGATGATCCGGCCTTGGTCTACGACCAGAATCTGGTCGGCTTTCATGATCGTGCTCAGGCGGTGGGCGACGACGAACGTGGTCCGCCCGGCGAGGAGTTTATCGAGGCTGGCTTGGAGGAGCTGTTCGGTGGCGGTGTCGACGGAGCTGGTGGCTTCGTCGAGCATGAAGATGCGAGGGTCGGCCAGGAACGCCCGGGTGAAGCAGATCAATTGCCGCTGGCCGAGCGAGAGGCTCGCCCCGCGCTCGCCCACTTCGGTCTGGTAGCTCTTCTGCAAACTCTCGATCGTGTCGTGCGTGCCCAGCGCCGTCGCGGCTGCGATGATCTCGGCGTCGGTCGCGCCGGGCTTGCCGTAGCGGATGTTCTCCATCACCGTGCCCGTAAACAGGTAGTTTACCTGCAGCACCAGCCCGATCTGCCTGTGCAGCGAGTCGCCCGTCACATGCCTCACGTCGTACCCGTCGATGAGCACGCGGCCCTTCTGCGGCTGGTAAAACCGGGCGATCAGCGACACCGTCGAGCTTTTCCCGCTGCCCGTGTGGCCGACGAGCGCGATCATCTGCCCCGGCTGGGCCTCGAAGTTGATCTCGTGGAGCACGGGCCGATCGGGGATGTATCCGAAAGTGACGTCCTCGAACTTCACATGCCCGTTTATCCGCGGCAGCGCCTTCGCCTCGGAAACATCCTGCACTTCGGGCTTGGTGTCCAGCAGCGTGAAGACGCGTTCCCCGCCTGCCATGGCGGCCATGAGCTGGTTGCTGAAGTTTCCGAAGTCCAGGATCGGGTTCATGAACCAGTCCCAGTACAAGAACGCCGTCACCACCACGCCCACCGAAATCTGCCCCGTCACCACGAGGTACGCCCCGAACATGAAGATGATCAGTCGCCCCACGAACCGCAGCAGCTCCAGCGCCGGCTGGTACATGCCGTTTAGTCGGGCACCCTTGAGGTTGTTGACCGTGTTCGCCTCCTGCAGCACGTTGAAAGTGCCCAGGTTCGGCACCTGCCGGTTGAACGCCGTCACCACCTTCATCCCCGTGATGTTCTCCGCGAGGTTCGTGCTCACCCGCGTCCAACCCTCGCGGATTTCCTGCTGCGTAGACCCCATGACCTTCCGGAAATAAATGTTGCTGAACCAGATCACCGGCGCCAGCCACGCCACCGCCAAAAACAGCCGCCAATCCGTCCACGCCAGCATCCCCCCCGCCACCACAATCATCAGCGTGTTCTGCACCACCTTGTTCAGCCCCCACACGTTCACCTCGCGCAGGGAGTCCACGTCGCTCGTGTTCCGCGAGATGATCCGCCCGAGCTTGGTCTTGTCGAAGTAGCTCATCGACAGCGTCTGAAGGTGCGAGAACAGCCGCCGCCGCAGGTCAAACTGCACCCGCTCCCCCGCGTCGGTCATGATGATGATCACCCACCGCTGCAATAAAATGCTCACCGCCAACACCACCAGCCACCCCAGAATCACCAGCCCCACGTGCACCCCGTGCTCCGACTTCGCCACGGCCCACAGCCCCGGCGAATCGGTGAAGATGTGCTTCCCGCAGTAGTCCACCAGATGCCCGATGAACTTCGGGCCAGCCATCTCCAGCAGCACGTGCACCGCGCACACCGATATCCCCAGAACGTACCTGCTCTTGTACGGCCTGAGCAGCCCCAGGCACCGTTTCATCAGCGCCCAGTCGATCGGCTTGTAAGGCTCTTCCTTGTCCTTGTCCTCCGCCAGCGGCTGCGCCAGCGCAGCCAGCTTCCGCGGGTCGGGCTTGTTGTTCCTCAACGACGGGAAAAACCTCACGACGCACCCCCCTTCGCCTTTGCACCGGTCGGCCCCTCGCGGGCCGCGTCCCGCGCCGCGTCCTTCGCCGCAGCCACCGTCATCCCCACCCGCCGCTCGTCCTGAAGCCGGCGCATCGCCGACGGGTGCTCGTCGGTCCCACGCTCCTCGTCCCCGTACAACTGCGCCTCGGCCACTTCGCGGTAGTGCCCCCCCTCGCGCATGAGCTGCTCGTGCGTTCCCACCTGCATGATGCGCCCGCGCTCGAGCACCATCACCAAGTCCGCCCGTTTCACCGTCGAAATCCGGTGGGCAATGAGAAAGGTCGTCTTCCCGCTCATCACAAAATCCAGCGCCCGCCGGATCAGGTCCTCCGTCTCCGAGTCCACGCTCGCCGTCGCGTCGTCCAACACCAGCACACGCGGGTTGAACAAAATCGCCCGCGCAATCGCCAGCCGTTGCCGCTGCCCACCCGACAACGACGTACCACGCTCGGCCAGAATCGTCTGATACCCCTTGGGCATCGAATCAATAAAATCGTGCGCCTGAGCCAACCGCGCCGCCGCCTCGACCTCGCCGCCCCGGATCCCCGGCCGGCCGTAGGCGATGTTGGCTTCGATCGTGTCGCTGAACAGGTACGTCTCCTGAAACACCAGCGCCACCTGCGTCCGCACGCTGCTTAGCGTCGCATCGCGCAGGTCCATCCCGTCGATGAGCACCCGCCCCTCCTGCGGGTCGTAAAATCTCGATATCAGGTTCACCATCGTGCTCTTCCCGCTCCCCGTCGGGCCCACGATCGCCACGATGCTCCCCCCGGGGATGTCCACCGTCACGTCCTTCAGCACCGGCTTGGCCGGGTCGTAGCCGAAGGTCACGTTCTCCAGTCGCACCGCCCCCGGGCCCGCCGGCAGCGGCTGGGCGTTCGCCTTCTCCGGCACGGTCGGGGCGGCCGACAACACCTCATGCAATCGCCGCGCCGACACGATCGCCGCCTGATACTGCTGGTTGATCGCGTCCACCTGCTGCAGCCGCCCCAGAATCGAACCCATCGCGATCGAGATGAACAAAAAGTCCCCGATCGACATCCGCCCGTCGAGAATCAGCAGCGCCGTCGTCAAGTACAACCCCAAATGCGATATCGTCGCGATCGACCGGATCACCGGCGTGAAGTTCGCGAACAGCCGAATCCGTTTGATCACCCGGACAAAATACTCGTCGGCGTTGGTGTTGTACTTCCCGACCTCCAGCCCCTCCGTCGCGAACGCCTTGATCACGTGCACGCCCTGAATGTTTTCCGATAAAATCGAAACGTTCTTGTCACCCGCCTCCATCACCGACTTCTGCACCGGCTGAACCTGCTTGCTAAACCGCAGGATGTACCACACCCATAGCGGCAGTGGCGCCAGCGCCAGCATCGCCACAGTCCCGTCCTTCCATGCCAAAAACACGATATACCCGACCACAATCAGCACGATGTCCAGCGTCGTCAGCACCGCCACCATCACGAACTGCCGCACGTTCTGCAGGTCGCTGAGCGCCCGGTTGATCAGTTGCCCCGACGACATCGAGTCGTGGTATCCGAACCCCACCCGCTGGAGCTTGTCGTAAATCGCCTCCCGGATGTGGTACACCATCCGCATGGAAAACTTCAGGTTGGCCACTTCGCGGTGGTACCGGGCGAAACAAAACCCCACGATCAGCGCCGCGAACAAATACGCCCCGTGTCGTAGTTCCGTAACCCCCGCGCCGTCCGACGTCAGCCAGGCGACCAGCCCCACGCCCTCGATCCGCTCGCCCTCCGTCCCCAGCTTCTTCACCGTATTGGTCAGCACGGAGAAACTCTGGGCGATCAGGATTTCCCCCCCGATCGTCACCGTCAGCCAAAAACACGCCCACACCGCCGGCAGCTTCACCGGACCCAGAAAACGAAACATCCACCGCATCAGGAAAAGGTTGGAAACCTCCGCCTTGGCTGGAGTCGTCTGAGCCGATTCGATTGTCTTCCCCGCCGAGGCGGTCGCCGTTGTGCTCACAGAGATAAACCGTCCCGGAAAACAGCAAGCCTACCCCCCGCTTCCCCCCCGTCAACACCGCCCGCCTCCACGTTGATTCCCAAGATAACACTTAACCTCATTTCCAACAATCACTTACACCACAGTTCTGTCCCGCCCTCGATTCATCCCACCTGCCCTATACGACCGATAACTCCGTCATGTCTTCCCTCTCCCCGTCCAGACCGCTCCTCGCCGTGCTCACCTCAGCCGCGATCAAGAAAACCGCCAGTCTCTTCCGCTCCTTCGGCGGTTCATCGTTCCATCCGGACTGGGAGGCCCGTGCTTCCGTCTGTGCCCGATGCCCCATCGCGCACCGACATGGCAAGCACCTGTACTGTGGCAAGCCCCTGATCCACCAACCCGTCCGCCCCCCAGAAGCCGGCTGCGGCTGCCCCATCATCGCCAAAGCCCAAGACCCCGCCGAGCACTGCCCGCTCACCGCCCAATACCTCCCGACGGACCTCCCGACGGACCTCCCGACGGACCTCCCGACCGACACCACCTCCTGCTCCTGCCAATGGTGCGCAGCCGCCCGCGCCAAAAGCCACGAAATCCGAGCCGCCTAGATGCCCCCACCTACCCTCGCCCACCATGGACCTCTTCCGGCGGGATGACACCGAATACGCGCTCACCCACTTCTCCGAATCCGCAGCCCTCGACCGCACCGCCTCATCCACCCCCGGCGGCCGGTCAGCCGGCCTCGAACTTCTCAAACGCGCCAATTTCGCCCGCTACGCCGCCACCCGCAGCCACCTCGACGGCCGCGTAACCCGCCTCTCCCCCTATATCCGCCACGGCCTGCTTACCCTTGCTGAAGTCCGCGACGCCGCCATCGCCCGACACGATCCCGCCGCCATCGAGAAGCTGCTCTCCGAGTTGGCGTGGCGTGATTACTACCAGCGGCTGTATCTCCTCCTCGGCGACCGGGTGTGGAGCAACCTTGAACCTTACAAAACTGGCCTCGCGTCGGACGACTACGCCGAAGAGCTCCCGCAGGACATCCCCGCCGGAAACACCGGATTGGCGTGTATCGACGCGTTCGCAGTCGAGCTCCGCGAAACCGGCTATCTCCACAACCACGCACGCATGTGGGTTTCCGCGTACGTCGTCCACTTCCGTCGCGTCTCCTGGCAAGCCGGTGCCCGCTGGTTCCTCACCCACCTCCTCGACGGCGACGACGCCTCGAACAACCTCTCCTGGCAGTGGGTGGCGTCGACGTTCAGTCACAAACCTTACTTTTTCAATCGCGAGAATCTAGAGCGATACACCGACGCGCGGTACTGCACCACCTGCCCGGCCCGGCACGCTTGTCCGTTCGCGGGGGAATATGAAACGGTGGGGGCCAAACTATTCCCTCCACCCCATCCCCACGCGGAACCGCCGGCAGAGGGGGCCGGTAGGTCGATTTCTTTACGCGTAATTGCCCATGCTGAGCGCCCCGCCCCGCTGCCGACGTCGGGGGCGGTGGTTTGGGGGCATGAAGACGCGTTGTCGGCTACGCACCCGGCGTATGGGTCGGGTTTGCCGACCCTTGTCACGCTCGACCCGCGGTGGATGGTGGAACGGGGGTACTCGTTTAAGCGCGTGCTCTTTTTAGTCGAGTCCGGATCGGAGCTGGTTCAGAACGTACCCGGCGCGGTTCGTGCGGTGGGGGACGCGGTCGAGCTGCTTCGGGAGTTCGCCCGAACCCACTCCGCGGCGGGGATCCTCATTCCGTACTCCCCCGCGCCCCGAATCCGAGCCGTGGCAGCCGAGCTGGCTACGACCCACCGGGTCGACTGGGTGCACCCGCCAGCTTTCGCCCCCCTGACTGGGGGGGTAGATCTCGCGCGATTTTCTCGATACTGGCGAAAAATCGAGGGCGTGGTGTCGCGTCCGACGGGCGGCTAGCACTGGGGCCCATGCGGGCTGGGCGTACCGGTGTTACACTGATGGGCCTCGCAAGTATCGACCACGTGGGACGGTACCGCGCATCAGCCTGAGAAAGGATCGTCGCCATGTTTACTCGTCACCTTTTTGTTGCGGCATTGATTACGTCCGGGGCACTCGTCACTGGATGCAAGGCCACGGCAACCAGCGCCCCGCCTGTCGTGTCGAAGTCGCTCCAGAAGTCGACGACGCCCGACGCGGCGCTGGCGTCGCTGATGGCGGGGAACGCTCGGTTCGTGTCGGGGCGGAGCTACCAACGGGACTTCCCGGCGGACGTGGCGGTTTCGGCCAAGGGGCAGTACCCGACGGCCGTGGTGCTTTCGTGCATCGACTCGCGGACGTCGCCGGAAATCATCTTTGACCAGGGCGTGGGTGAGATTTTCGCCCCCCGGATCGCGGGTAACTTCGCCAACACCGACATCATCGGGTCGATGGAATTCGCCACCGCCGTGGTCGGGTCGAAGTTGATCCTTGTGGTCGGGCACACCGAGTGCGGCGCAATAATGGGTGCGGCGGACAAGGTGCGTTTGGGCAACCTCACCTCGGTCATCGAAGCCATCGAACTTGCCGCTGCCGACGTCATGAACGTCTCCGGTGACCGCAACTCGAAGAACCGCCAATTCGTAAACGACCTCACCGTGGCCAACGTCCGCCGGACGGTGGCGCAGATCCGCTCGCGGTCGGAGATCATCTCGAAGCTCGAATCCGAGGGCAAGGTTAAGATCGTCGGCGCGATGTATGACATCGGCAGCGGGAAGGTGACGCTGGTTGACAGGTAGTCGACCA
Source organism: Tepidisphaerales bacterium (assembly GCA_038247815.1). Taxonomy (GTDB): domain Bacteria; phylum Planctomycetota; class Phycisphaerae; order Tepidisphaerales; family Tepidisphaeraceae; genus JBBRUM01. The sequence goes on from JBBRUM010000011.1 coordinate 14,323, forward strand.
CGGGGGGCGGAGGCACCGGGGGGGCGGAGGCAGCGGGGGGGAGGCTACGGGGGAGGCGGCTCCGAGGGGGGAGGGACTCGGGGGGAAATGCCTAGGGGAGGGGTTCGGTTTTGATCTCACCACTCTCGCCGCGGGTGAGGGCTTCGACCTGTTTTTCGGCGTCGCCGAGGACTTTTCGGCAGTGCTGGGTGAGAAACGTGCCCCGTTCGTATTTGGCGAGAGATTCCTCAAGGGAGACTTCACCCCGCTCGATATCGGCGAGGATGGTTTCGAGTTCGGCCATCGCTTCCTCGAAGGATTTGGGGACGGTTTGGGGCTTTTTGGCCATGGTGTGGGGAGTGTATCCGGGTGGGGCATTGCACGCCCCCCCGGGGTGGGAATAGGCTTCGGCGATGCTCGGGCAATCATCGGATTATGGAAGCGTGTTTGTGGCGTCATTCGCGCTGATTGTGCTGTGCTTGGTGGGGTACTTCGCGATTTCGACGATTCGGAAGAGAATGAAAGAAGACGAGGGGCCGGCGGTTCCGGGCGCCGGCGGGGGGTTTACACTGTCCGACCTTCGGGAGATGCACCGTTCGGGGCAGATGAGCGACGAGGAGTTTGAAGCGGCCAAGAGCCTGATTGTGTCGGCAGTCAAGGCACAGCAGGCCACCGCGGCGTTGTCGAAGATTGAGCAAAAAAAGAAAGACGCGGTGCTCGGCGCGACGCCGCCGGCGGTTCCGCGGTCGAACCGGCACCACCACCAGCCGCCGACGGAGTGACAATTCCGTCGAAGGTGCCGCCGCCGCACGTTCGTCGCGCGTATGCTCCCCCGATTGGCCCCGGGGTAATTTCGAATGACGCTTCACGCGGTTTGGACAAACGCTGGACTTCACATTTGGGGAGACGACCCCGAGCAAACCGGCGCGTCCGCGCCTGTGGGGATGCGGCTTGGCGAGACCGCCGGCGAGCTCGAGCCGTCCGAGGGATCTCTGGCTGTGGCGGAGGGGGAATCGTCGGCTGAGCAGTCGATTGAGACCCCGCTTTTGGCGTTGAGTGCGCTGGGGTCGGCGGTGCTGGCGGAGGTGTTGATTCTGCCGCACCCGCGAGCGCTTACGCACGACCATTTGCGTGCCGCGGTGGGTGAACTTTGCGGCGACGGGCTGCTGCCGCACGCGGCGAAGGTATCGTCGCTGACGCTGTTTGTTCCTCACGACCAGCACGGACCGCTGGCGGCGGGGCGTGAACCGGCGGGGATCACGCATTTGGCGCCTGTGTTGGTTCCTTCACTGTTGTTTTCGTCGTCACAGGTGGCGGATTTGCTGGTTCCGCTGGACGAGGGGTTTCCGGCGGGTCGGGCGGGCCGGCCGAATCCGACTGCGATTTCGACGAACCTCGATTTGGCGGGAGAGTCGCTGGTGTTTTTCGCCCGGCTGCACACGTATGTGCTGGTGAAGATCGCGGCGAAGCAGTTTTATCCCGATCTGGACCAGATTCGGGCGGGGACGTTCGTGGGACTGTGGCGGCTGTTGGCGCACGAACCGGCGGAGGTTGATCGCCTGTCGCGGTTCGCGGCGACGCTGCCGCCGGTTGCGCGAGCCATCGCCGACTCGCCGGACCCGCACGACACGGCGCCGATGGAGCCGTCACGGATTGTTGACACGTTTGTTGCATCGACGGCGGACGCGTTTATACGGCGCGCGGTGTCGACCGACCCGTTTTTTACGCGTGTGCACGCTCTGGCGGGTGCGCCGGCCGCGGCGGCGGACGTGCGACTGCTGTCGGCGCTGCTCGGGGCGGACCCGGTGCTGCGCGGGGGCAATACGGACTCTAACCAGTTGCTCTCGGCGCTGCTGCGACCGTGGGTGGGCAAGCTCGACACGGCGCGGGCGGGGGAACCGTGGCGACTGGTGTTTTCGCTGCGCGAGCCGGCGCTTCCCGAGGACTTCGACGAGGACACCGACGCCACAGACGGCGGCGATTTGAGCTGGCGGTTGGTGCTGCAGCTAAGAAGCCCCGTGGAGGACGCGCCGTTGCTCGACGCCGAGGAACTGTGGGACTCGGCGGGCGACCCGACGAGCGTTTTCGGCCGCGGAGTCGCCGAGCGAAAGACGCAGCTGACCACCGACCTCGCCCGGGCGCTGGAGCTGTGCCCGCTGCTGGTTGAGCTTGCCAGATCGGAGACGCCGTCGGAGATCGATTTGTCGACGGCGGACGCGAATTTGTTCATCCGGTCGTGGTCCGTGCCGCTGCGGTCGGCCGGATTCGTGGTGGAGCTGCCGGACTGGGCGGACCGCCGCGAGCGCGGGCTGGGGTTGATGCTGACGGTGCGCCCGGAGGAATCGCTGCTGGACGCGGACGATCCCAACGCCCCGGCGGGCGGAATGGCGCGCGGACCCAACGCCGACGGGAGCTTGTCTGAGATTCCGTCGGGGCACTTCGGGCTGGAGTCGCTGCTGGATTTCGACTGGCAGATTGCGGTGGGCGATTTGCGGTTGTCGCCGGCGGAGTTCAAGGCGCTGTCGCAGCGGGGCAGTCCGCTGGTGAGGTACAAGGGGCAGTGGCTGCAGATCGACCCCGACGCCGGTGCGCGGGCGGCGACCTTTTTGGCCAACGAGGGCAAGGGGAAGATGACGCTGGCGCAGGCGCTGCGAACGGCGTACGGCGTTGCCCCGGCGGACACCGGCTTGCCGGTCGTCGGGCTCGCCGGGAAGGGCTGGATAGAGCAGTTGCTCGCGCAATCGCCGTCGATCAAGCTCGCGGGAGTTACCCAGCCGAAGGCATTCGCCGGGACGCTCCGCCCGTACCAGCTCCGCGGACTCGAGTGGATGTGTTTCCTGGACCGACTGGGATTGGGCGGCTGTCTTGCCGACGACATGGGCTTGGGCAAGACGGTGCAGCTGATTTCGCTGATGCTTTCCGAGCGGGAGAACGCGGCGAACACGGCTGCGCCTCCGAAGGTCAATGGCAGCGCAGTCGACCCCGCCGCCCCGCCCGCACGACTCATCGGCCCGACCCTTCTGTTCGCGCCGACTTCCGTCGTGGGCAACTGGGTGAAGGAACTCACGCGGTTCGCGCCGCAACTCAAGGTCCTGCTGCACCACGGCCCGGAGCGCCGCGGCGGCGACGACTTCGTGAACGCCGCGGAACAGTCGGACGTCGTCATCACCTCCTACGCGCTGGCCCACCGCGACATTGAAGAACTCCGCCGACCCCGCTGGCACCGCCTGGCCGTGGACGAAGCCCAGAAAATCAAGAACCCCGCAGCCGCCGCCACCGTCGCCATCCGCTCGATCAACTCACCGCGCCGCATCGCCCTCACCGGCACGCCGATCGAAAACCACCTGTCGGAACTGTGGTCGATCATGGAGCTGCTCAACCCCGGACTGCTGGGCACCGCGGCAGACTTCCGCGAACGCTTCGCCGTCCCCGTGGAAAAACTCGGCGACAAGGAAAAGGCCCAACAGCTTCGCCGTATGATCCAGCCGTTTGTTCTCCGACGCACAAAGAACGACCCCGCCATCGCCGGCGACCTGCCGGAAAAGATGGAGATGAAGGTCTACTGCAACCTCTCCGCCGAGCAAGCCGCACTCTACGAACGCATCACCGCCGAAATGCTCGGCCAGATCGACGCCGCCACCGGCATTCGCCGCCGCGGACTGATCCTCGCGGCCCTCACCCGGTTGAAACAGATCTGCGACCACCCCGTTCTCATCGAAGGCGACAACGCCCCCTCCGACCCGGCCTCCCTTGAAAAGCGGTCGGGCAAGGGCGAGCGGATCCTCGAAATGCTCGAAGAGGTCGTGCAGGAGGGCGACGCCGCGCTGGTCTTCACGCAGTACCGCGAAATGGGACACCTCCTGGAAAAGATGATCCAAGCCCGCCTCAACGTCGCCACCCAGTTCCTCCACGGCGGAACCACCGCCCGCCAGCGCGACGCCATGATCGACCGCTTCCAAGACCCCAACGGCGGAATCAAAATCTTCATCCTCTCCCTCCGCGCCGGAGGGCTGGGCTTGAACCTCACGGCCGCCAACCACGTCTTCCACTTCGACCGATGGTGGAACCCCGCCGTCGAACAGCAAGCCACCGACCGCGCCCACCGCATCGGCCAAACCCGCAAGGTTCAGGTCCACCAGTTCGTCTGCGTCGGCACCCTCGAAGAACGCATCGACAAGCTTCTCACCGACAAGCTCCTCCTCGCCGACCAAGTCGTCGGCAGCGGCGACGAATGGCTAACCAGCCTCTCCACCGACCAGCTCCGCCAATACCTCTCCCTAGGCCGCGACGCCGTCGGCGAGTTCTAGCCCCGCATTTCCCTCAATTCTGAGTCCTGATCCCTCAAACTTGATTCCCCATGCCACGACCCAACGACTTTCTACGCCCGCCCGACGACCTCCCCACCGACCCCGAGCGGTTCTTCCGTGGCCCGCCGC
>JBBRUM010000012.1:0-18614 GCA_038247815.1 Tepidisphaerales bacterium
AGCCGAGGGCACCACGGTTTCCGCCGCCGAGCTCGCGCGCATTCACCGCATGAAAACCGGCGCGCTGCTCACCGCCTCGTGCCGCCTTGGGGGAATCGCAGCCGGTGCGCCCGCCGACGTGCTCAACGCGCTCACCGCCTACGGCCGCCACGCCGGACTGGCGTTTCAGATCGTCGACGACATCCTCGACGTCATCTCGACCCCCGAACAGCTCGGCAAGGCGACCGGCAAGGACTCGGCGGCGGGCAAAAACACGTACCCCGGTGTGCACGGGTTGCCCGCGTCCAAGGCCAAGGCCGCCGAAGAGCTGCACCTCGCCGAAGCCGCGATCAAGCCCCTCGGCGGGCGTGCCGACGGCCTGCGCGAATTAGCGCGGTTCATTGTCGTCCGCAGCATGTGATTCGGCGTGCTCGGATTCAACGCGGGGGTGGCGCGGGTGGTATGACTGGGAATGATGACTCGATGCGCGATTCTGGCGGCGGTGGTGGCGGTGTCGGCGGCGGTGTGCTGGTCGGTTCCGGCGATGGCGGCTGGGCCGGTGCTGACGAAGGTTCGGGTGTACGCGAAGGAGGGGAAGAACGAGGTACTCAAGAACGCCAGAATCACCGGATCGATCACTTCGGCGACGAACGACTTTGTTGAGCTCGGCCGGATGCGTGAGGTCGCGGCCGACGGCGAGTGGATCGAGCTCGAGGTCGATGCGAAGGGGGCGATTTACCGGTTTCTGAAGATCGAGACCCCGCCGAACAGCCATGGGTCGGTGGCCGAGGTCGAATTCTTCGCGGGGGGCAAGCAACTTTCGGGAGAGAAGTTCGGAACCAACGGCTCGCGTGACAACAAGGGAAACACATTCGACAAGGCGCTCGATGGCGACGTGGCGACGTACTTCGAGGGCGTGAGTCATGGCGACGAGTATGTGGGGATTGACCTCGGGGCGGCGGTGCAGGTGGGGAAGGTGGCGGTGTCCAAGGCGGGGGGTGCGTATGGGGAGGCCGTGACGGTCGAGCTGGCCACCGACACGCCGGGGGCGGTGATTCGGTACCGGCTGGACGGGTACGCGCCGGGCGAGGATGGGCAGGTGTATAAGGGGCCAGTCAAGGTGGAGAAGTCGTCGGTGTTGCATGCCATTGCGTACAAGGACGGGCTGGCGCGGTCGGTGGGGACGGTGGTTCCGTATCGGATCGGTCCAGCCGAGGCTCGGGCGGCGAAGTCGTTCGCAACGTTTCACATCGGCAACTCGCTGACGGATACGGTGGACGGGTGGCTGGCGCCGGTGATGGAATCGGCGGGGTACTCACACAAGTTTTACCGGTTCACAATTCCCGGGGCGCCGACGGACTGGCTGTGGAACCATCCGGGCGGCGGGTTTGGCGAGGTGCAGTTCAAGGAAAGCTTTCTGGTCCGCGCCCCGCTGACGGACGTGTTCACCCAGCCGTTCGAGGGGCACAACCGCTCGATCGAGAACGAAGCCGAGTTCTCCGCGAACTTCTTCGGCGCCGCCCAGGAGCACTCGCCGGAGATCCAGCCGTGGCTGTACTCGCAGTGGCCCGAGCGGTCGGCCAAAGGCTCGTGGTGCGACGGGACGGGGGCCAACAAGGGGCTGGAGGGCGTCACCCCCGCCGGCGGGGATTACACAGTCGCCGCCGAGAACCACCTGCGGTACTTCGAAGCCGTCGCCGACAAGATCAACTCGACCCGCAAGGGGAAACTCGTTCGAATCGTGCCCACAGCTCGGGCAATGGCCGAGGCAAAAGTGGCCATCGAGTCCGGCAAGGTGCCGGGGCTGAGCGACTTCGGCGCGTTCTACTCTGATGACCTGCACCTTTCGCCCCAAGGGCGGTGGTTCGTCGCCAATGTCGTCGCGGCCAGCCTGACGGGGGCGAGCACCGAGGGGAAGGTGGCGGTGCTCAACAGCGGACTCACCGAAGCGCAGGGCAAGGCGTTGCAGGCGGTGGCGTGGGAGGTCGTGAAGGGGTATCCGCGGTCGGGGGCGAAATAAGGGGTCAGGACTTGACGGCAAAGGCCGAGTCGAACACGACCTCGGCCGCCCCGCCGCCCTCGACCTCGGCGCGGAGGATCAGGGTTTGCTTGCCGGTGGTGGGAATGGCGATGAAAAGGGGGTCGTCGATTGCGGTGAGGGGGGCGGACCGGAACAGCCGCGCGCCATCGAGAAGCACGGAAATCCGCACCGTTCGCCCGGGCAGGTGCCCGACGGGCGCGCCGGCGCGGAGGAACACGGCGGAGAATCGCCCGCCAAGATCGACCGTGACATCGGCCGATCCGGTGACGGCGAGCGGAGTGGGCGCCGCGGCGGGAAAGTCCGGCCAGGGCGGGGCCTTGCGGAGAACCGCCGCCAAACCCGAGGGCAGTCGCGTGGCGGGGGAAACGAGGTCAATCGCGACCAGCGCGTCCGAGGGGGCGGTGAGACCCACGAGCTGCTCGCGGGTGACCGACGCGGGACCCGACACGGGGTCGGTGAACGCCAGGCGTCCCTTTTCCACGCGAACCATGTCGGACCGGGCCACCGAGCCGTCGGACAGGGCGATGCGCCATCGGCGGGAATCCGACCCGGCTGGCCGCTGTCGTAGCCGCGCGGCCAGCACCTCGGTGCCGACTTCAAACACCCTCTCGCCGAACAGCGCCGAACTGACGACGATCCGGTTGCCTTGCAGCGAAAGGACCTCACCCTCGAAGAAGTCGCCAGTGGAAAGGAGTACGCCGGTTGCAGCCGAGACGGGGAGCGACAACGTCGCGGAAGCGGGGCGCCTAAAGACCATGTCGGCGACGGTGCCGAGTGCGATGTCAACGGATTCGGGCGGCGCAGAGGACCGCGTCACGCGGAGCGTTCGCCCGTCGATGCGGTCGATGGACCGCGTTGCAATGATCGAGCCCGAGGTGAGCATGACGCCGCATTCGAGTGGCGCGGTGCGACCCGAAGACAGCAGAAGCACCTTGGCCAGTTCGACCCGGACCGTGGGGCCGGTCCGCTGGACGATCGTGATAAAGGGGTTAGGCGAAGGGGTGGACTCTGCGGCGGCGTCGAACCGGACGGCGCCGTCGAGAATTCGGCCATCGGTGGTCAGGACGACCTCCGCGCGTGCGGCGGGCGCCAGCAGCAGACAGGCGACGACGAGCAACTTGACCGGGGGGCTGGGCATTGCCGCAGGATACCAAGAAGCGCCGCCCCGGCGAGATTAGAACGTGAACTGGGCGGAGAAGTAGGCGAAGGTGATGTCCTTGGCGACCGAACTGTCGCCGCCGGAGGACGAGTTGATGTAGTCGCCGGCGAAGAAGTGGCTGATGTTGGCGACGAACATCAGGTTGCGGTTGTACTGCCAGTTGAGGGTCAGGTTGATCTCCTGGCCGACGAATGCGTCGCTGGACGACTGGGGGCGGGAAAGGGCGGAGTTGGAGTTGATCTCGACGAAGACCGAGTCGGAGGTGTCGGCCCGCCAGAAGGCCCAATACGTGGCGCGCAGCGAGAGCTTCTCGGCCCAGGACTTGTTCTTGGCGAGCGTGAAGTCGATCCCGACGTTGGGGCTGATGACGTTGACCCGGCCGATGGTGTCGCTCTCGCCGAGGTAGCGGTGGTTGGTGACGTAAAGGGGGTTCCAGCGGTTGAACTTGCCGTCGGCCGTGCCGTCGCCGTCGCCGGAGGCGTAGTCGAACCCGGCGAAGAGCCGCGGGGCCAGAGTCACGTCGTCGAACGTGTAGCCGGCCTCGGCGGCGGCCATCCACGCGGAGATCTCGGCTGAGTCGCGGTCGCCGAACTGGTAGGCGACTTCGACGTCGGCGTCCCAGGGTTTGGGTTTGGTGGTGAAGCGTGCGCCGACGGTGTAGGTCTCGGCGTCGAAGGAGCGGGTTGCGGTCTTGGACAGGTGCTGGCCGAGGAGGTAGAGGTCGAGCTTGGTGCCGGCTTTGGCGATCAGGGTCGGGAGGGAGATGGAGTCGTAGACGCCCCAGAAGGTTTGGTCGCCATCGCCGTCGTTCAGGCGGGTGGGGTCGACCAAGACGGGGCGGGTGAGGAAGACGTCGAGATTGTGTGACGACCAGTCGTTTTTGAAACTGTTGCGCGACCAGAAGCCCTCGAAGGCGCGGCGCGTGTTGGACCAGTCGCTCGAGCCGATGACACGCTGTCCGCCGTAGAGCAGCTCGAACCTGCCGAAACGGAGCGTCGTCGAGGCGTCGTCCGCCCAGGGGAGCTTGAGGTCGCCGAAGAGCTGCTGGATGTCGTACTCGTCGCGGTCTGTCGAGCGGGGGCCCTGGTCGCGGCCGTCTTCGAGCGAGGTCTTGCCCATCGCGAAGACGCGGACATTGGAACCCAGGTGAAGGTCGGCGTGGATCAGGGCGCGTGTGAGGTACGACCCGCCGGTGTCCTGCTTGCCGGCGCCGAAGTTGAGATGGGTGTAGTTTTCGTATCGCAGGCGGGCTTGGCCGCCGAGGGAGAGGTGGACGTCTTGGCCGAGGGGGATGTACTTCAGGTTGTCGAGGAAGCCCTCGCGCTTCGCGGGGTCGCGGAGGAAGGAGTAGTCCTCGCCCCACCGGATGATGGTGAAGGCGGGGCGGGCGGGGTCGACTTTTGCGGGCGCGGCGGCGGGTGGCGACGACGCTGGACTCTGGGCAGTTGCGACTGAAACCACGCCAAGAACGGCCATCGCGAGAACAAGGACACGGGAGGTGAGTTTCGGCATGGGGGACGATCCGTTGGGAAGGGGCGAACAGCTTCCGGGCACCAAAGCGCGAGGATCAGCCCGGGAGCGACAATGCTCGCGAGCGTCAGTACCTCCACTACGTTGGGTTCGAATCGGCAGATGAAGTGGGGCAGTTGCGTAAAATTACGGCAGTTGAGGCGGGGTCCGAGAACAAGTGAGCGTGGCGACTAGGGGCGAAGGTCGGCGTTTGAGCGAAAAGATCCCGTTAATTTCTTTCGAGACTCGGACGGGTGGCAGAAGGTTTGAACGTTGTTTCAATGTATATTAGTTCTTTGGAAATCGAGCCAACCGCCCATGCGAACGCCACAGCAAGTGTCCCAAAAAATGATCGCCCGAGAAGCCGGTGTTTCCCAGGCGACCGTGTCGCTCGTGCTTTCCGGGCGCACGGTGTCGTCAGAGGCGACGAGGCAACGGGTGCTCGAGGCGGCCGAGCGACTTCGGTATCGTCCGAACCTGCTCGTGCAGGGGATCCAGACGGGAAAGACGCGGACGATCGGCGTGATGGCGCCGCCTTTTGACCTGCACTGGTCGCGGATTTTGTACGGCATTCACGATGTGCTGGCGGAGAACGACCACGTGCCGATCAGCTTGTGGACTAGGCACCAGGGGCCCAACGAGAAGCCTGTGACGGGGTATGAGGTGTCGGAGTTGGAGCAGATTCACCGGCTGTTGGATCGTCGGGTGGACGGGGTGATTCTGTGGCCGCCGTTTGCGAGTTTGTTTTCCGAGCACGTGTCGGAGTTTTCGTCGCGGGATCTTCCGGTGGTGACGATCGACCATGTGCTTCCGACGGAGTTTCGGGCGGATTCGGTGTGCAACGACGAGGCGATGGGGGCTCGCGTGGTGGCGGAGCACTTGCTGGGATTGGGGCACAGACGCATCGGGCACCTCGCGGGGCCGGGGGTGGCGACGTGGGCGAAGCAGCGGCGGGAGCAGTTCGAGCGGGTGGTGAAGGAGCTCGGCGGGGTGGAGGTGGCGGTGCGCGAGGCGCCGCCGGGGGAGACCTCGCTGGGGTTGGACGCGGCGCGCGAACTGCTTTTGATGAGCCCCCGGCCAACGGCTGTGTTCGCGGCCAGCGACCTGTACGCAAAGTGCGTGTATCGTGCGGCGGCCGAGTTGGGACTGCGGATTCCACAGGACGTGTCGGTCATCGGATTCTCCGATGACGGGTTCGCCGACGTGATGCAGCCGGGACTGACGACAGTACAGCAGTTTCCGTACGCGGTGGGTCGCAAGGCGGCTGAGCTTGTGCTGGGACGGACGACGGGAACTCTCGTGGATGCGACGCCGCAGACGGTGCAGATGCCAGTCGGACTGGTTATGCGGGGCTCGACGAAGAACCCGGAGTGAGACCGTTCGGCGTGGCAATCTGGGGGAACGATGAGCAATGCGTGAAAGGGAATTGACGCATTCACGCAACCGATTTTTCTCTTGCTTTCATATATATTAGAGTTATATTCTTGGCAGGTGGATGCGAACGTGTTCAGCACTGCATTTGTTGTGCGCGGGGCGTTGCGGTGGCGGTGAAGTGATCAATAACAAACCTCTATTGGGCGACGCGGAGTGTGACAGCCCGCGTCGCCCACACTTTTTTCATGGCGGGCGGGCGGGGCGATCGGGTGTCGCACGATGGTGCGGCGGTTGCGGGTGAGGATGGAGGTGGTGATTATGATGTGTGGCGGGCGTGGGAAGCGACGGGCGGACCAGACGGGCGTGGCGAGGTACAACGTGGCGGGAGCGGGGTCGACCTAGGCGGAAAGGACGGTGGGGCTTGAGTGGCGGGCGGGCGTGGGCGCGGAGCGTTCTACCGCTGGTAGATGGGGAGGTACTGGTAGGGCATGGCCAGGACGGTGACGTAAACGGCGGTGGCGAAGGTGTCGTTTTGGCCGTTTCCGCCTTCGACGGGGCGCCAGAAGACGGTGTCGCCGGAGCGCTGGGCGAGGGGGAGCATTTTGTCGCGGAAGGTGAGGTACCAGCGGTCCCACCGCTCGCCGCCGATCATATATTGGGCGGGAGCGCCGTAGAAGTTGCCGTAGGTGAACCACTCGTTTTGCTTGTCGAAGTTGTCGATGGCGAACTGCGAGCCGCGGAGGACCATGGGGTCGTCGTAGAACCCGAGGACCTGCAGGGAGTAGATGGCGGCGCACGTTCGGGCGAACCCGGGGGCGCCGCCGCGCGGCTGGTAGGTGAACCCGCCGGAGCGTTCGTCGAAACAGGAGCGAACGTACGCGACGGCGCGGTCGAGCGTGCGTTGGGGGACATCGATGCCGGAGTTTTTGGCTACGCGGAGGGCGGTGACCTGAAGGACGGTGACGGAGATGTCGGCGTCTTCGACGCGGGGTCTGTAGCGCCAGCCGCCCTCTTTGTTTTGCGTCTGGACGATGAGTCGTATGGCGCGTTCGAGCGCGGGGCGCATGCGCTGGTCCTGCGTGAGGCCGTAGGTTTCGCCGAGGACGATGGTGGCGATGCCGTGGCCGTACATGTTGTTCTCGCCGGTGGGGGCGGCGATGTAGCCGTCGGGGCGGACACAATCGAGGAGGAAGTCGACGCCGCGCTGGACGGTTTTCCCGTGGGGGCCTTCGCCGGGGAGGTTGCCGGCTGCAAGAAAGGCGTTGACGACGTAAGCGGTGATGGCGGCTTGGTGGGAGTTGTTGTTACCCGACCAGCTTCCGCCGGGGGACTGCTTGGAGGCGAGGAACTTGAGGGCACCGTCGATGACTTTTTGCGTGGCGGCATCGACGACGGTGGCGGGGCGCGTGGCTTGGGCGAGCGCGGGCGAGGCGAGGAGAAGGAGGACGAAAAGGGACGGGAGAACTCGCATGGGTTTACTTCGGGCGTTGGGAGAGGTTGCGAAGGTATTGCTCGACGATGGCGGCGTATTCCTCGGGGTATTTGTCGGACTGGGATTGCTGGAGGGCTTGGCGGTCGCGTGGGGGGAGGCCGAGGAAGGAGGAGGCTCCGGACTCGTTGTTGCGGGGGCCACCGGCTTGGGCGTCTCGGTTGGGGTCGGCGCGGTCGGGGGAGGGGTTTTGGCCCTTGCCTTGGTTGGGGTTTTGCTGTTGGGAGGCGAGAAGCGAGGCTTGGGCGCGTTGCTGGGCTTGTTCTGCGGCGCGGGCTTGGGCTTCCTGGAGGGCGCGTTGTCCCTGGGCGAGTTGCTCGCGGGCGCGCCCGGCGTTTTGGGCGGCTTGTTCGCGTTTACCAGCTCGGGCGGCGGCTGCGCCCTGGCGGAGTTCCTCGGCTGCCGACTGCATGGCTTGGCGGGACTGTGCGGGGGTTGCCTGGCCGTTTTGCGCGTCGGAGCGTTCGAGGGATTGCGCTTGTTTGGCCATTTCTGCGGCGGAGGGTTCGGCGGGGGATTGGGACTGGCCCATTTGTTTTTCGGCGGACTCGGCGGCTTGTTCTGCGGCCTTCATGGCTTGTGCGGCGCGTTCGGCTTGGGCGGCGTCGTCGGAGGGTTGGTCGAGTTGTTCGCGGAGTTGGTCGGCGGCGCGGTTGAGTTGTTCCTGTGTTTCTGCGAGTGCTTGTTCGGCGCGGTTTTGGTCGGGGCGGGCTTCGGCGGGGTTTGCGGATTTGAGGTCTTCTTCGGCTTGGCGCATGGGCGCTGGGGCTTGTTTGAGGGCTTCGGCGGCGTCTGGGGAGGCTTGGCGGACTTGTTCCTGGGCGGCGGCGGTGGTGTTGCGGGCTTGCTCTTGTTGTTGGGCGGCGGATTGGGATTGTTGTTGGCGGGATTCGGGGGTGGGCGATTGGGCGGCGTCGGCGGCGGATTGGGAGGCCTGCGCTTGGTGCTGCATGGCTTGGTCGACGCGTTCCTGGGCGGTGGTGACACGGTCGAGCTGGGCTTGGGCGTTTTTGAGTTGATCGAGCTGGCGCTGAAGTTCTTGTTCGGCTTGGCGGAGGTTTTGGCTGGCTTGTTGCTGGTCGGCGCGGGGAGCGGAGGGTTCGGCTGGGGCGTCGCGCATTTGCTGTTGGGCTTGGCGCATGTCTTGGGCGGCTTCGGCGAGTTCTCGTGCGGCGGCGGGGTTGTCGGGGGAGACTTGTGCGGCGAGGTCGCGGGCTTGGTTTTCGAGTCGGGCTTGTTCGGCGGGGGATTTTTCGGGGGTGGACTTTTCAGCGAGGGACTTTTCGGGGGAAGTTTTTTCGGTTGGGTTCTCGGCGTTCGGAGTCGGGGTGTTGGGCTTGGCGGCGTCAGTAAGTGACTCCTGTTTTTTGCGGAGTTCCTCGACTTGCTTGAGTGCCTGCTCGGTGCGTTCGACGCGGTCTAGGGTGGCGCGGAAGGCTTGTTCGGCGAGGCGCTGTTGTTCCTCGGTGATGGCGCGGAGGACTTCGTCGCGGGCTTTGACGAGGAGGTCGTGGGAGGCGGTTTGGTTTTGGGCGGCGGTGGCTTCGTTTTGGTCGAGGCGTTGGCGGGCGCGGCGCATTTCTTTGAGCGCGTCTTTTGCGAAATCGGCTGCGGTGGGGTGGAGGTTATCGAGGTCGGCGTGGGTCATCCCCGCGCGGTCGATGAGGTCACCTTGGCGGCGTTTGGTGGAGGTGTAAGCCGGTTTGTCGCGTGCGGCTTCGCCGAGCTGGCGGACGGCGGTTTGCATTTCGATGTGCTGCTGAAGCTCGAGGGCGGAATCCGAGAGTTGCTGGAGGCGGTCGCGCGGCGGGCCGACCTGACGCCAGATTTTCCTCAAACCGTCGCGGGAATCGCGCTGGAGGTTGGCGGCGCGGAAGAGGGCGTTTTGCTGGAGGTGCGAACCTGCTTGCCGCATGGCGTCGAGCGTGCCGAGTTCGCGGGCGAGGGCTGCGGCTTGGGCAAGTTGAGAGGCTTCGGTCGAGCCGGGCGCGGTGGACATGGCCGTGAGCTGGCGGAGGAGGTCGTCGAGCTCGGCCGAGAGGGACTGCTGGTCGGTGGCTTGGACGGCGAGCGACTCCTTGATTCTAGAGTCAGGCTCGGCTGAGAGCTTGTCGCCAAGAACATCGGCGAGGTCGATCGACGACCGCAGGGCCATCTGCTGCCGCTCCATGAGCTGCCGGAACCGCGCGGCCAGGGCGTAAGTCGACTGCGTTTTCTGGTACTCGGCGAGCACGCGGCGGAACTCGACAAGGATGCGCTGCTGGCGGTCGTATGCATCTCGCGCCGTGGGCATGGCCGATTCGGGGGCGGCCCGGGCTTGCTGCAGCAATGCGATCACCTGCTGCATCTGCTCGGAGGTGAGCTTGCCGAGCATGGTGTGGAGCTGGCGGAGGAGCTTGACGTCGTCGCCATCGCCCAAGCCGTTGGTTTCGAAGTCGGAGATGATCTGGTCGAGCTGTTCGGCTGCGAGTTGTGTTTGCTGGCGGATTTGGGTTTGGCGGAGTTCGGCTTGGCGGAGCTGTTCGGTGTCGGCGGGGGTTTGTAGTGCGGATGCAGATGAACCACAGATAAGCACAGATAGACCCATCGAGCGAAGGGTGGCGCGGAGGAGCTTTGGATGGGTTGGGAGTGGATGGTTGGGGGAGTTCATTGTCGCGGCCTCCGGGGGATAGTACGGTTGGGGGTGGGGAGTGTTGGGGGGTGATTTACTTTTGCAGGGGTTTTTCGAGGATGAGTTGGCCGAGGTCGCGGGTGAGGTCTTGCTGGTTTTGTTGGGTGTCTTGGAGGGAGCCGAAGCTGCCGCTGAGGCGGGCCATGAGTGCGTCGCGGACTTGGGCTTCGGTGCCGATGCGGAACAGGAACCGTTCGGATCGGCCGATTCCCGGGCCGGTGACGTTGTTGGTGTCGGCGGCTTCCAGCCACCATTCGACGACCGAGCCTTCGGGCAAGCCGCCGGCTGACAGGCTCACCAGCCGCCAGGGATAGAAGCCGCGGAGGGACTTCGATCCGGGGGCGACGTCGAGATCGAGTGAGCGGGCGGCGCGGTCGTCTTGGGCTGCGGGCTCTGGCGTTTGGGGCGAGGGGGGGACGGGGGGGTCGGGGAGGTTGGGGAGGTTGGCGGGTGGGGCACCGGCGACCATGCCGCCCCCTCCGGCGGCGGCGTTGCCCACTTGGTCGGCTGCGGGGGCTCGGACGATGTACCGCAGTTTCAGCGATCCGAGGGCGAGGTCGTCGGACGCCTCAAACCCGATCCGCGGGACCGCAGAGCGAGTGACGACCTCTTCCTTCCGCTGGGGCACGATAACCCGCACCGTGGGCGGTCGGTCGGGAACGATTTGAACGCGATAGACGGTGGGGTCGCGGGTTTCCAAGCCCTCTTCGTCGACGAGGACGACGGCGATGCCGGTGGCGTTCTTGGGGAGGATGATGCTGTCGGAGGCGCCGTCGGCTGTGGCGAGTTGGGTGGGGTTGGTTGGGTCGCGGCGGAGGGCGAAGGCGCGGGGCGGCTGGGGGCCGGCGGGCGAGGTGCTCAGGGCGAGGACGCGGTTCTGGCCGGCGCCGGTGCCCGTGATGGGCCCGGTGAGCTTCACGGGCTTCGACGACGTCACGCTCAACCCCAGCCGCGACCCCTCGAGCAGCACCAAGTCGCCCGTGGGCACGCGGGAGGGCGGCAGCTTGGTGTATGCCGGCGGGGTGACAAACGCCTCGACCTTCTGCGCCACCGGTCGCACGGAAACGCGAACGGCTGCTGTTGGCGTGCGTGCGTCGTTGAGCGTCAGTCGATACGTGAACGCCTCCGACACACCGCGCAGGGTGACGGAGAACCGGTCGCGCGAGAGCGGCGGCGGGTCAGCCGGCTGGTTGGACGGCGGGGCATCGTCCGAGGGCGGCTCGGGAACGCGGGGCAGTGGGTAAGTCTGTTTCGCCCCCGACGCGAAGACCACCTCGATCTCACCCGCGTCGGGAATCACCCCGCTCGCCCGCGCCGCCAGCACGACATCGTCCCCCCGGGCGACGACAAGGTCAGCCGGCGTAAGCACCTCGATTCGCGTTTTCCTCGGTACTTCGATCCCCGGCACGCACAGCGCCCGCAGCAGCAGGTCCCGAGAACTCGCGCCACCCACCAGCAGCACAAGCCCCATCACGACGATCGCAGTCGCCGCGCCGCCCAGCCAGTTGTAGAGCGGGTCGGACTTCACGACGTCGGTCAGGTCGGCTGGGGCGATGAGCTCCTCGGTCTCAACGGTCATCGCCGCCACCATCGACGGCGATGCGCCCCCCGAATCCCGCGCGAGCTGCACAGCCGAGATCAGCCGCTGCCGCAACCCCGGCTGATCGCCCTCGATCCACAGCGCCACGCGATCATCCGTCGGCGGCGACTGCAACACCCGAACCACCCCCCACCACACCAGATACCCCGCCGCCCCCAGCAACCCCGACAACCACACCGCCCGAACCGCCATATGCAGGTCCAACCAGTAATCCGCCGCCATCACCAACAGCGCCGCCCCCACCACGCACACCACGACCCGACCCACGCCCGCCCCGACGGACACCGTCATCCCGCGGGAGCGCACCTCGGAAATTTTGTCGAGAAGGAGCTGGCTCACGCGCTCCCCCTGGCTTGCGGATCACAAACGGGAGTGGCGGAGTATGCCGGCTTGGCCGGGTCGCTCTGTGCTGTCCGTGTCTCCGTGTTCTCGGCGTCAGACTTTTTGCGAGTTAGTATCACTTGAGCATCGCCCCCTTCCGCAGCACCCACTCGGCCCCAAGAAGAATCAGGATCAGGAGAAAGTAGATCGGGCTGGCGTAGAGGTCGGTTTCCCGGCTCGAGCGGACGCGGTCCGAAGTTTTGGCGAGCAGGTCGGGGAGTTTGCTCAGGTCTTCCTCGCGGAGGAACGCGCCGCCGGAAATGCGGGCGAGATCGCGCAGGAGCGGCTCGTTCATGGCCGTTTCCGACATCTCGACGCGAGACTCCGAGGCCTCGAGGTCGAGGTGCGTCGTCTCGTCGGTGTCCACCGAGAACCGCCACGCGCCGGGCGCGGGGATCACGACTTCGCCGCGGTACATTCCCGGCTGATCGGGCACAGGGCGGAGCACGATGTTCACATCGCCAGCCGCCGCCCCCGCCTGCGGCGCACCGGCGCCGTTGGCAGCCCGCAGCGAACCCCGCACCGACGGAAGCCCGATCGGCTCGAACGTCGGCGAGTACAGCCGCGCGTACACCGTCGCCGTTTGCCCGGCCGAGTACGCCCGCCGGTCCGCCGAAAGCTGCGTCCGCTTGGACTCGCCCAGCAAGTGCGGCAGCGCCAACCGCTGCACGATCTGCCCCCAGAGCATCGCGTGATACGTGTCGCCCGTGTTGCGCCGGATGCGCCAGAGGTTGTCGGTGCCGATGAACATCGTCGTGCCCACGCCGAACTGCTGCACGGCCAGCACCGGCATCTTGCCGAACCGACTGGCCTTGGCCGGGTCGGGGTCGAGCACCAGCACCTCCGCCCCCGGCCTGGCCCGGAGCACCCGCGCGGTCCAGAACACCGGCGGAAGCTCAGCCCACACCCGCGCCGAATCCACCTCGGTCTCAGCCAGGCGAAGCATCGTGCTCATCCGCCCAGCCGGCGTCAGCTCAAGCTGCACGGGCGTCTCATCCGCTGGAGCGTCTCGCCGCCCCGCCTGCCGCGGCGCGGTCGACGTCTCCCACTCCACCGGCAGGAGCTTCTCCAGCGGCGTTCCCGCCCACAGCCAGGGCATTCGCTGCCGCCCCGCGATAAACACCACCCCCGCCCCAAAACGGGACACATGCTGCTGCATCCAGCTTAGCTGCTCCCCCGAGAACGCCTTGGGGTCGACATCGCCCAAGATCACCAGGTCGAACTTGAACAGCTCCTCCCGCGTCGCCGGGAACCGCGCGAGATACGGCGACTTCTCGCCGGACGCCAGCGACGGCGACGCCTCGAGCAGCAAAAACTTCGGCTCGATCCGCCGATCCCGCAGCAGCATCGCCTGCAGGTACTTGTACTCCCACCTCGGCTGGGACTCGACGTACAACACCTTGATTTTCCCGTCCACGACGCGGAGCGGGGTCGAGAGCGCGTTGTTGTCGCGGGCGACCTCGCCGGGCATGGGCGCGATGTCTGCGGAGAGGGTGAACTCGCCAGGCGTCTTGGGTGTGAACCGCACCGGAACCGACACCTCGCCGTCGGCCCCGATGGCAAACTCCTCCGTCGCCAGTGTCTCCTCGCCGAGCTTGATCCGCAGCGTCGCCGTCTGCCCCTCCAGCCCCGTCGTGCGCACTCGCACCGTCGCAGCCACCTCGTCGTCGGCGAAGCTCACCTCCGGCGCAAACAACTGCGCCACCGCCACGTCTCGCGGACGCGTCAGCCCCACTCCGTACAAGAACAACGGCACACCCGACGTCGCCGCCTGATTCGCCGCCGACACCGGCGACAACCCCGCGTTCGACGCCCCGTCCGTCGCCACCACAATCCCCGCCACAGGCTGCCCCCGCGACCGCGACAACACATCCCGCACCGCGTCCCCCAGTGCCGTCGCCGACGCCGTCGCCGTCAACCCACGCACCGCGAGCTCCGCCGGGCTCGCACTCGAAGCCTCCGGCAACGCCGCCGCCGCCCCGTCCTCCGCCGACCGCCCGAACGTCACCACCCGCACATCAAACGACCCCCGCAACTTCGCCAACAACCCCAGCCGCTCATGCGTAAACGCCGACCGCACCAGCGCATCCCGCGGCACATCCGACAACGCATCCCGCCCCCCAATCGGAAGTTCCTGGCCCAGCGCCCCGATACCCCCCGGTTGCCCCGCCGGGTCCAGCCGCCCGAGCGCAATCGCCGACCTCTTCAGGTCGTCCTCCTCCGTACGCGAGTCCCGCAGCGACATCGACTGCGACCCGTCCAGCAACAAAATCACCTGCCGCCGAACGTCCCCCTCCACCGTCACCCGCAGCGCCGGCCGGAGCAGCATCAGCAGCAGCAACCCGAACGCCGCGACCCGCATACCCACCATCGCATATCGCTTCCACTTCGGCGCGTCCGTCACCTCCCGCCGGTACAGCATCACCGTCGCCGCCACCAGCCCCACAAACACCAGTAGCACCCAGATCGACGCGCTCCCGGCGCGCAGCAGCAACTCCGTGTCCACCACCCGTGCGCCCGGGCCGACATCGATTCCGAGAAGTTTGAGTACGGTCGACGTCATCTGTCACTATTTCGGCTTGCTGAACCAGAACGCCATCCCCATCTCCGTCGCCGCCAGTAGAAGTAGCCCCAGCGCCAGCATCGGGAACAGTTCAAACCCCGCCCGCGACCGCGTCACCGCGCCCAGCGCCCCCGGCGCGGCGTAGTCGGCCACCGTCACCACCTCCGCCAGCGGCTGGCGCTCCGGCAGTGACAGCCGCGCTGTCGCGCTCTCCCCGGCCGGCGGCTGGGCCGCAAACCGCACGGTTTCAGCGCCGATCCCCTCCGGCGGAGTCAAGCGATACACCCCGGCGAAATCCGTTGCGTCAAACAGCACCCGCGGCGCACCATCCACCAGCTCCACTCGCCGCGTCTCCCCCTGCTTCGCCTCAGCCAAAACCCTCGGCGTCACCACCGACACCTCCCGCGACAGCCAGTCCGACGGCGGCCGGTACTGAATCGGCGAACCCACCCGAATGTTCAACTGCTCGTCCTGCCGCGACAAAACCGACCCCAATGACCGATACAACAGCGGCACAAACACCCCCGGCCTCACCGGTAAATCCCCCCACTGCGTTGTCGCCGGAAACGCGAACATCACAATCCGACCCTGCCCGTACGTCCGCTCCACCACCGCCGGCGTCCCGTCGGAAAAAAGCAGCACCGTCCGCGGTGACCCCTCCACCGCCGCCGCCTGACCCGGCACCACCGCCGGCGACGCCGCCAACTTCAGCCCAAACCGCCTGAAAAACCCAGCCGACGCCAAGTTCCCCGACGCGGGATCCGACCACACCGCCGCAATCGGATGCTCCAGGTTCCTACCCGACAACGTCACCGCCGGCCGCGTCGCCGCAAGATCACCCCGCGCCGCCTCCAGCCCAGCCGGCAACACCGCCCGCGCCTCCAACAGCTCCCGGTTCAACAACTCCGGCCGAGTCTGCGGACCGGGAAAAAGCAGCACCCCACCCCCCCGCTGCAGGTACTGCCCAAGTGCCACCCCCGTCGCCGGCGACACATCGGCGATCCCCGCAATGATCACCGCGTCGTAATCGTCCAGCCGCGCCGTCGCCAGCTCCGAAGCCGTCGCCACCTCCGCCCGCACGAACCAACGCGACGCCTCGTCCTCCCCGGTCGGCGTCAGCGCCTGCCTCAGGAAAAACGACTGCGCCTCCCGCGGCTCGCTGCCCGGATCGCCGTCAATGATCAGCACTCGCACCCGCTCGACCGCCCGCAGCGCCACCGTCCGCGCATCGTCGAACGGAATCCGGTCGGCTGGAATCTCCGCCCGAACCGTGTGAAACCCCGCCGGAGCAAGCCGGGAAAACAGCGACACCGTCCGCGACTGCCCGGCAGGGATCGCATCGATCACGCCTTCGTCCACCGGCGGACTCACCCCCCCGCACCCGACCCCGCATCGTTCCTCAGCACCACCCGCACGTCCCGCGCCTCAGCCAGTCCGTGGTTCGTCACCGTTGCCGAGAACCGCAGCGGCCTGTCCACGGCAGCTATCCCCGTCGCCTGCCGCAACTCCGACACCGACAAGTTCTGCGACTCCTCAGTCCCCACCAGCACCACCGTCGACGCCACCTCCCCCTTCCTCGCCTGCAACTCCCGCACCATCCCCGGCAACTCCGAAAACGCCGCCCGCTGACCGTCGGTCACCACGAGCAGTTCCTTCCGCCCTCCCTGCTGCCGCTGGAGCAACGCCACGGCTTGCGACACAGCCGGCGCAAGGTTCGACCCCCCGTCCGTCGCCGTCAGCTCCGCCAGCGACCGCCGCACCAGATTGAAATCGCTCGTCGGCTCGGGGATCACCCGGCGCACCGTGTCCGTCGCCACCCACAACGCCACTCGACTCCCCCCCGGCAAACCGTCCAACAACTCCTCCCCAGCCGACCTCGCCAGTTCCATCCTCCCCCGAACCCCATCGCTCGCCGACATGCTCCCCGACACATCCACCACCATCACCGCCGTCACCCGTGCCTGCCCAAACACGCCCGCACTCCCCTCCCGCACCGAAGGCCTCGATAACGCTAACGCCAACAACGCCACCACCAAACACCGCACCAGCAGCAGGAGCAAATCCTCCAGCCGCAACTTCCGCCGGTTCTTCTCCACCGACACCTGTAAGAACCTCATCGCCCCCCACCACACCCGCTCCACCCGCCTCTTGTTCATCAAATGAATCAAGATCGGCACCGAAACGCCGAACAAACCGAACAAGAGGATGGGATTTAAGAATGACAAGGGAAGGTGGTTGGTGGTTGGTGGTAGGTGGTAGGTGGTAGTGTTCTATACTATTGCATTTCTATTGTTCGTGTTTCTTCTTGTCCTTCGTGGGTCATCCCCTCACCGCCCATGCGACTTCTCCCGGAACGCCAAATACGCCGACAGCGTCTCATGCAGCGGGTGCGACGTGTCCGCCAGCACATAGTGCGACTTGTTGTTCTCGCACGCCCGCCGCACCCGTCCCAAAAACGCGTTGAACTCAGCGAGGTAGGTCTTCCTCAGCTCAGCCGGCCGCGTCGTCAGCTTCGCCGCCCCCTCGTACCCGTTGAACTCCACGTTCCCCGTGAACGGAAACGTCAGCTCCCACGGGTCCAGCGTGTGGAACACGATCACCTCGTGGCCGATGAACCGCAGGTGTTGAATCCCGTCGGCGATGGCGGCTTCGTCGTCGAGCAGGTCGGAGATGATGACAAACACCGCCTTCCGCGGGTTCGTCCCCGCCATCCGGTGCAGCACCGGGCCCAGCGCCGTCGCCCCCGCCGTCCCCGCCGCCGGGTCGAACCCAGCCAGCGTCGCCATGATCGAATGGATCGACCCCAAACTCCCCGTCCGCGGAACATACCGCTGCACCGCGTTGTCAAACAGCACCAAGCTCGCCGCGTCCCGTTGGTGCAGCACCAGATACGCCAGGCAAGCCGCCAGTTGCCGCGCATACTGCAGCTTGCTCGGCCCGCCCTTGCTCGCGTACTTCATGCTCTCGCTGCCGTCGACCACCAGGTGGCAGACGAAGTTGGTCTCCTGCTCGTACTGCTTGAGATAAAACCGGTCCGTCCGCCCGAGCACCTTCCAGTCCACATGCCGCAGGTCGTCCCCCGGGGCGTACTCCCGGTGCTGGGTGAACTCGATGGCAAACCCCCTAAACGGCGACTTGTGCTCCCCCGACAAAAACCCCTCCACCACCTGCCGCGCAAGCAACCCCAGCGCCTCGCCCTGCGCGACGGCTTTGGAGTCCAGAAGTTTGCCGCCGGTGTCGCTCACGCCTCACCGCTTTCGCCGAGGCTCTGCCGCGCGCCGTGCCGGAAGTGAAGGACTTCTATCACGCCCGCCGACTCCTTCACACTGAAGAACACAAGATACCGGCTCTCAAACACCATCCTCCGAACGGTCCTGCCAAAATGACGGCTCATCCTCTCATCTTCCGCATACCCTGGATGCTCTCCGATGCCGTTGATCGCCGACACCAACCTCGACTCCCACGCCAACGCGCGATCCACCGAGTCCAGCGCGATATGCAGCACCTGCCCCTGAATCTCCAGGGCCACCCACTCCGGCACGTAAACCACATATCGCTTCATCCCAGCGGTCCCCTTCTACTTCTGGGCGGCTTTGACGGTGGCGAGCTTGCCGCGGGTCGTCTTCTGCATCGCTTCAAGTGTGACGAACTTTCCCTCGTCAAGCTCCTTGATCGACCTCCGGATGGCTTCAACATCCCGCGCATGTTCCAGCTCCCGCGCCATCGCGTCATACGCAGCCGGCGACAACAGCACCGCCTTGGCTTCGCCGTTGACCGTGATCAGTTCGGCTTCCCCGGTCCGGCCGATCCGCTCGAGCGTTTCCGTTGCGTTCTGTCGAAAGTCCGTC
>JBBRUM010000013.1:0-18608 GCA_038247815.1 Tepidisphaerales bacterium
AGGTGTGGTAGGAGGTCGTTGATCCTTCCACGACCCAGTCGCACATGGATGATGGCGAGGCGCTCGACGTCTCGGGGCCGCTGGTGCCCCAAGCCGACGTCGCGCGTGACAAGCACGTCGAACCCGTCGGATTCGGCGCGGCGCATGAGATTGCCGTTTCTCACCCCCTTCCACTTGAGGAAGGCAACGGTGACCACTTCATGGGCCGTAAGCGACTCGCGCAGCTTCACCGGGATGTCCTCATCCAGCAGCACCTTCACGATCCGTCCCCCCCTATGCCGATTGACGCCGCGCCGATCGGCTGGCGAGCGCCCGCAGTTCCCCCAGGAGGATGTCGACCTGATGTCTCGAGACGGTGGGGTGATTATCTAGGAACGACTCGATGGTGTCACCGGATTCGAGGTATCCGAAAAGCAGGTCGACGGGCACGCGCGTGCCCGCAAAACAAGGGTCACCGCCGTGGACCTCGGGGTCGGAGCAGACGACTTGACTCGTGGAAACCGCGTCCATCTTTTGAGTATACATCGAAGCGTGCTCCATCTTCACATGCAAAGTTAGATTTCGGTCATGCGGGTCGCCACCGACGCACGCTTCAGGCGCGCAAAATGGATTGGCTCACTCCACATTTAATCTAGCACCCCACACCCAGGCCCTGCCAACCGCTTTTCTCCGTCTCTTCTCCGTGCCCTCGGTGACTCAAGGCGTTACCCCGCCGGGGTTGTTCATCTTTCACCGTTCCCGAGCGGCTTATGTTTCGCGGGCGCCGAGGCTGGCGGCGATTCGGGCGTGGGAGTCGATGCGCCACTGCGGCGCCCAGCCGGCGTCGACGTCGGGGTAGAACTCGGCGAGGGCCTCCTCGGTGACGTTCCACAAGCCGAAGAGTTTGACGCCGGGGGTGTCGATGATTTCGGCTTGTAGGTCGAGCAGGTCGTAGACGCGGGCGGAGGTGGTGGTGTGTCTCCCCTTTTGGTGGGCGGCGGAGACTTCGCCGATGCGGATGTCGAGCTTGGGGGCGATGAGGTTGACGAGTGAGCTCTTGCCGACGCCGGAGTGTCCGGCGAGGACGGTACGGCGGCCTTTGAGGAGTCCGCGGAGTTTGTCTTCGCTGCCGGGGCGGGTGGCGCAGGTTTCCTCGGCTGTGATTCCGAGCTTGCGGTAGTGGGCCATGACCTCGCGGGCGTCCTCGAGGAGGGGCGGGGCGAGTTCGCCGAGGTCGATTTTGTTGAGGCAGATGACTGGCGCGAGGCCGCCTCCGCGGGCGGCGACGAGCATTCGGTCGACGAGGCCCCACTTCGGTTGGGGCATGTCGACGGAGACGACGATCATCATGTGTGTCGCGTTGGAGACGATGGGGTGCGAGACGAGGGCTTTGAACGAGTCGGCTCGGGTGAGCAGGGTGGTTCGGGGTTCGATGCGTTCGATGACGCCTTCTTCGGGGCCGGAGACGTCGAGGCGGACCTGGCGTCGGAGGCGGACGATGTCGCCAACGACGGGAGCTTGGCTCGAGCGGCGGGTGAGAGTTTTGCGGACGGTGCACTGGATTCGTTGGCCGGAGTCGACGAGATCGACCTCGGCGTAGAGGGAGTAGACCTGTCGGACGCGGCCGAGGGGAAGCGCGTCGGCGTCTTCGGTTTCGCCGGCGAGGCGGAGTTCCGCGGTTTCCGCGATTTTGCGGGTGCGGAGGTTTTTCTCGCGACCGTCGAGGCGTTCGACGGCGTCGATGTTGTCGGCGTCGTAGCTGCCCGCGTGGTAGCGGTCGGTGAAGTCGCGTTGTCGGGGTTGGCGCTTGCGCGGCATTGCGACATGCTATGGTATCCGCGAGGTGGGCGGGCGCTGGGGTTTGACCCGCACTACGCTAACGCCGACGATACCCGTTTAGTTCCCGATCACGCCGAAGACCGGAGACCGCAGTGGACCTATCGCTACCCCAGCTTTTGCCCCAAAGCCTCGACGATCTCATCGAGGACTACGAGAAGAAGGAAAAGTGTGGATTGTTCGGCGTGTGGGGCACGCCGGAGGCTTCGACGCTGACGTATCAGGGGATTTTCGCCCAGCAGCATCGGGGGCAGGAGTCGGCGGGGATGGCGGTGACCGACGGGGTGGGGCTGGTGGCGCACACGGGGATGGGGCTGGTGTCGCAGGTGTTCCCCCAGCGGATGCTGCGGGAGGAACTCGCCGGGCGCGGCGCTATCGGACACGTGCGGTACTCGACGACGGGCTCGTCGAAACTGTGCAACGCCCAGCCGCTGCTCCGCGAGTACGCCATGGGCCCCGTCGCCGTCGCACACAACGGCAATCTCGTCAACGCGACGATGCTCCGCAAGCACTACGAATCCAAGGGCCACATCTTCCAATCCACCACCGACACGGAGGTGATCGTCCACCTCCTCGCCGAGCCGGACAACCTCACCCGCGCCGACCCACTGCCCCATGTGCTGCGACAGCTCTCGGGGGCGTTCTCTTTGCTGTTCCTGTTCCCCGACCGCATCGAAGCCGCCCGCGACCCCTGGGGCGTTCGCCCGCTGTGCATCGGCAAACTGGCGGACGGAAACTTCTGCTTCGCGTCTGAAACATGCGCCTTGGACGCGCTCGAGGCGGTTTACATCCGCGACGTCGAACCCGGCGAGATCGTCACGCTCTCCGACTCGGGGATGACCTCCCGGAGATTCGACAAGCCGGCCACCCAGCGCGTCCACTGCGTCTTCGAGCACGTGTACTTCGCCAACCCGTCGTCGAAGATTTATGGGCAGAATGTGCACATGGCGCGGAAGGAAATGGGGCGACAACTCGCCCGCGAAGCCAGCGTCCCAGCAGATTACGTCATGCCCATGCCCGACTCGGGGCGGTCGGCTGCGCTGGGGTACGCGGAGGAGTCCAAAATCCAGTTCGAGGAGGGGATCGTGCCGAACAGGTTCGTGGGCCGCACGTTTATCCTGCCGTCGCAGAAGGCCCGCGACCGTGCGGTGGCGCAGAAACTGAACATCATCCCCGACGTGGTGGCGGGCAAGCGGATCATTATCGTCGAGGACTCGGTCGTGCGCGGCACGACGACGCGATCGAAGATGCGCGCCCTGCGACACGCGGGGGCCAGGGAGATCCACCTCCGCGTTTCCTGCCCGCCGATCCGGCACCCGTGCTTTTACGGGATCGACTTCCCCACCGCGCAGGAACTCATCGCCCACGGGCGGACGGTGGAACAAATCGCCGCGTTCCTCGAGGTGGATTCGCTGGCGTACCTCTCCCTTGACGGACTCCTGCGGTGCATGCGCGATTCCCGCGAGCACTACTGCACGGCGTGCTGGTCGGGGCATTACAAGATTCCCATCGAGCAGGACCAACAGAAGATGACGTTCGAAAAGGCGCAGTTGAAGATGTTCACTTAATAACGGGCGACGGACCTCCCGCGAAGTCGGCGGAACCACCTTTTTTATCGGTCCATCGAGCGCATTCGGCGGCGCACGCCTTTGGTGATTAATTCCGGCCAGCCCTCACCCGATACCGACAGCAGGTCGGAACGATTCAGGGGTGTTTTTGCGGTTCGGCCTTGGAGGTCCGTCGGGGACATCCATTTCTTGTCTTGCCGGAGGGCGCCCTTGAGTACGCAGTGCTTGTTTGCAGCAAACCCCGAGGGGCTCCTCCGGGGCGATGACACAGCGCTCGGAGCATTTCCGGACGGGATCATCGTCGTTTCGCGCGAGCTCCGTGTGGTGTCCGCCAACGCCAGGGCGGAGCAAATGCTCGGGGTCGTGGCAACCGGGCGGGCGTTTGCCGAGTTGAACAAGTCGCTGGACGATGCGGAAGTGCTCGGGGCGTTGCGCGGGGCGGTTGAAGGTGCGACCGGTCCGGAGGTGTGTCGTCGTTTGGAAGAGAGTGGCCGTTGGCTGGAGCTCCGCGCGGCCCCGAGTGGCTCGCACGTAGCCGTGTTCGTTCGTGACATCACCGAACGCCGCGGAGTCGAGGAGGAACTCAAGCGATTCGCAGCCGACATCCTCGGCGCCAAGGAAGCCTTCGAACGACAAGCCGTCGAACTCTCCACCCTCAACCGTCAAATCGAAGACGCCCGCCGGGCCGCCGAGAACGCCCGACTCGCCGCCGAAACCGCCAGCAACGCCAAATCGTCGTTCCTGGCCAACATGTCCCACGAAATCCGAACCCCGATGACCGCCATCGTCGGTTTTGCAGACCTGCTCCTGGAACCGGGACAGTCCGACGAGCAGCGGCGCGACTGCCTCTCCACCATCCGCCGCAACGCCCGCCATCTACTCGAACTCATCAACGACATCCTGGACCTCTCCAAGATCGAAGCCGGCAAAATGACCGTCGAGCACATTGCGGTCGACATCCCCAAGCTCGTCGCCGAGGTCGTCTCGATGATGCGGTCGCGGGCGCTGGAGAAGGGGCTGGACTTCCAACTCCACTTTGACGGACCCGTGCGCCGCGTCGCGATGACCGACTCTTTGCGGGTCAAGCAAATCCTCGTCAACCTGCTGGGCAACGCCATCAAGTTCACGCCAACGGGTCTGGTGATGCTCCGCATCAGCGACTCGCCCGGACGTGTGCTGCGGTTCGACGTGATCGACACGGGAATCGGAATCGACGCCGCGAAGTGCGGCGAGCTGTTTCAGGCGTTCGTGCAGGAGGACAATTCAACGACCCGCAAGTTCGGGGGGTCGGGCCTGGGGCTGGCGATCTCGCGGCGACTCGCCAACTTCCTTGGCGGCGACATCATCGTCTCTTCCGAACCCGGGACGGGGTCCACCTTCTCCGTGGAGATCGACGCCGGAGAACAGCTCGCCCCGCAGATCGTGGGGTTGGAGGAAGCAGAGATCCCCTCCGTGCCGACGCCGCGCCGTGTCGTCGATCGCCTGCCGCCCTGCCGCGTCCTACTCGTCGAGGACGGCAAGGACAACCAGAAACTCATCGGCACGCATCTCCGCCGCGCAGGCGCGGAGGTCGAGGTCGCGGACAACGGCAGACTCGCGCTGATCGCGATCGAGGCCGCAACCGTCCCCTTTGACATTGTGCTGATGGACATGCAGATGCCCGAGCTCGACGGCTATGGGGCGGCGTCGGCGCTCCGCCGGCGCGGTTTCACCACGCCCATCATCGCGCTCACGGCCCACGCAATGAGCGACGACCGCGACAAGTGCCTCCGCGCGGGATGCACCGACTACCTCACCAAGCCCATCGACCGAGGTGTCATGATCGAAACCATCGCCCGACACATCGTTGCGGCCACCGAAGCCGCCTCGGCCACGGTCGCTGTCCCACCCCCCGTTTCCCCCACCCACTCCCCCGTCGCCCCGAACCCGATGCTGGTCTCCGAGCTCTTCGACGACCCCGACCTCGGCGAGCTCATCATCGACTTCACCGCCGGGATGCCCGCCTCCGTTTCGACGCTGCTCTCGGCACTCCACGACAACCGCCTGGAGGACCTCGGCCGCAGGGCGCACCAACTCAAGGGGTCCGGCGGCGGGTTCGGGTTCCCGACCATTACACTGGCGGCGGGCGAAGTCGAGGCGGCCATCAGGTCCTCCAGTTCCGACATCGCGGCAAGGGTGGCAGACCTCGTCGCACTCTTGCGGTCGGTGAAGGACTACGACTCCGCTGCCGAGACACCCCTCGCGGCCGCCGGCGCGACGGCGCAACTGAAAAAATCGGCATAGCTTCACATTGATTATCCGTCGCGCCTTTCCAGGGTGCATCAATCAATTGACCCCGTCGGGTAACCGATTTGAGTGGGGGTGGGTGGATTTCCAAGGAGTGTCGAAGTGTCGCACAAGGTCCTGCTGATTGACGATTCGCCCGCGCTGTACCCGATGGTGCAGGCGCGTCTTCAGTCCGAGCCGGTCGAGGTGCATTACGCCTGCGACGGGCCGACCGGCATCGAGCTCGCCCGCAGGCTGCTTCCGGAGCTGATCCTCCTCGACGTCGACATGCCCGCGGTGGACGGGTTTGAGGTCTGCCGCCGGATCAAGCTCGAGCAGGAGCTTCACAACATCCCCATCATCTTCCTCACCGGCACGGCAAGCACCGCCGAGAAAATCCTCGGGTTGGACCTCGGCGCCGTCGACTATGTCGCCAAGCCGTTCGACGCCGCGGAGCTCAAAGCCCGCGTCCGATCGGCGCTGCGGCTGCGGCACCTCTCCGAGCTCCTCGCCCGCAAGGCCCGGGTCGATTCAGTCACCGGGCTTTGGAACGGCGACTACTTCGCCGCGCGGCTCTCAGCCGAACTCAGTCTCTCCCGCCGCACGGGCCGCCACGTCTCGGTCGTGATGGCCGCCGTCGACCACTTCAAAACCCTAAACGCCGAGCACGGTCCCTGGTTCGGCGACGAGATCCTCCTCGCGGTCGCCGACTCGGTCGGGCGCAGGGTCCGCGAGCAGGACGTACTCTGCAGGGTGTCGGGTCCGGAGATCGCCGTGATCTGCCCAGCGTGCGAAACGCAGGGCGCGGCGGCGCTGGCGGCGCGGCTCAGGGAAGCCATCGCCGCCATCGAACTGCGACCCCGCGGCCAGTTGCTCCGAGCCACAGCGAGCTTCGGCGTCGCCAGCTCGGCCGACTGCGGTGGCGACGCCAGCGTTGCCGGGGGAGTAATCACCGCGGCTGCGCGACGGTCGATGCAATCATCCAAAAGTTCCGGCAGAAACCGAGTCACCGTCGCCGCCACGGACGCGTACGTTCCAACCGACGCAGACCCCCACCCGAGCCCACTCCCCCTTCACCACCGCCGTGCCTCCGACGCCATCGGCTTTCCAGTTTCACCCGACGCCAGCGCAGCTTAAACCACAAAACGAGTAACCACGTGGAAAACACACACCCCACATCCTCCGCACAGAAGGTCGCCGTCATTGACGACTGCCCGGAAATCCGCGCCCTGATCAAGGCTCGCCTGCGCGAAGAACGCGTCGACATCTTTTTTGCCGGGGGCGGCGTCGAGGGCCTCGAACTCGTCAAAACTGTCCTCCCCGACCTGATCCTCCTCGACGTCGACATGCCCGACCTCGACGGACTCGCCGTCATCACACGCCTCAAAGCCGACCCGCTCACCCACAATATCGCCGTCATCTTCCTCACCGGCGACTCAAGCCCCGCCGCCAAGGTCAAGGGATTCGACCTCGGTGCGGTCGACTACGTCACCAAGCCATTCGAACCGGCTGAGCTCCGCGCCCGCGTCCGCTCCTCGCTGCGAACCAAGTATCTGCTCGACCTTCTCAGTCAGCGTGCCATGCTCGACGGGCTCACCGGCTTGTGGAACCGCGCGTACTTCAACGACCGCCTGGCTGCGTTGTCTCCGGTGACCTCCGCCGACGCCCCGGACGGCGCGGCGCTGGTCATGCTCGATGTCGACCATTTCAAAAAGATCAACGACACCCACGGCCACCCCTTCGGCGACGAGGTGCTTCGTGCCGTCGCCCGGATGCTCGGCGAACGCTGCCGCGCGGCGGACGTCGTTTGTAGGTACGGCGGCGAGGAGTTCGCCGTGGTCTGCACCGCCTCCGGCAAAGACGGGGCCCGCGGCTTGGCGGAAAGTCTGCGTGCCGGCGTCAAATCCCTCGTCTTCTCCCGCCCCGTGTCCGTCACCGCCAGCTTCGGCGTCGCCAGCTACGCCGAGTCGATGACCCCTGCCGACCTGGTTTCCGCCGCCGACAAGGCCCTGTACACCGCCAAACATGCCGGCCGCGACCGCGTCGAACTCGCCCCGGCGACCCCCCCCGCCCACCTCAACGCCGCCGCCTGAGTGCCCGTTTTTCGGGTACTCGCCGTTCAAAGTTGCCAATCGGCCTCGATCGCGTATGATTTGCCTAGCAAGCCCAAGCCCGGATGGATCTGGGCTTAGCGCTTTCGAGACAATGACGGTCGGATGACCGCCTTGTATACGAAGGGGAACCAAACCGGCCACCAGAGCAGGTCGTTGGTCAAAATCGTCAGGCCCGTCGATCCGGGCACGATTCCTTGGGAGTAGGCCCAAACCCACCCCACCGGACCAAACACCTTGCCCAACGTCGCCACCAAAGCGAACGGAGCATAACGCAGCGGGTCTCGCCATAGGTACCAATACCCCACGGCGTACACCAGAACGAACATCCCGATGCACTGCCACAACAACAGCGCCGTGGCATCGGGAACTGGTAAACCCCCAATCTCAAAGGGCTTACGCGGAAACAGGATTACCGCAACGCCCCATACCGTGTTGTAAACCACGGCCAACAGAAACGACCAACGATACACAGACAACTCCCGAGCTCCGATCCCCAACTCGGCAGCCGAAGCAACCCCGGAACGCCGCTCTTCTTCCATGATCGTCATTACCGCCACGCTAGTCGCCCCGTCGCCCGCAATGCGGTTTCAAATCCCGTAATACGTTTTCGACACATTTTCACCACCGCCTCGTTAACAACGCACCTTTACTACCGCATTTTTACCGCAAGGGAACGCAATGAACTCCGAGCAGTCCTCCGAAATGTCCTCATCCGACCAAGACAGCGGCCCGGATGACAACCGCATGGGTGAAGCCCCCCGCCTCCCCGACGGCCGTGAAGACAACCGCCACTTCCGCCGTCAACGCCACCGCGACTGTTATTGCCGCGGCCGAAACAAAAACTGCCCAAAGTGCCAAGGCACCGGCCAACTCCTCCCCAATTGGCGCGAAAACCTCCACGCCGCCCGCACCGGCGGCCGCCCAGGACCGGGCCTCGACGTGACCTCGTCCGCACAAACCCCATCCCCCTCAGCCACCACCTCCGTAGCCCCGGCCCAACGGGATTACGCCCCACAACGGGATGTCGCCCAACAACGCGATGTCAGCCCCCAGCGGGATGTCTCGCCACAACGGGATGTCACCCCCCAGCGGGACTCTGCCCCCCAACGGGATGTCACCCCCCAACGTGACTTTGCCCCCCAACGCGACTTTGCCCCCCAGGGCGGCGGCTATTCGAACAATTACGACCGCAACGACCGTGGCGGCGACCGCGACCGCAACGACCGAGACCGCGGCAACGGCGGCGACCGTGGCGGCCCGATGGGCGACCGCAACAACCGCCGCGACCGCTGGCAAAACCGCGGCGGCGCGACCCGCAACCAAGGTACCTACACCCAAAACCGCCCCAACAACCAACGCTCCACCATCAAAATGTGCCCCATGTGCGGCGAATACGTCCCCAACCTCCGCGCCCACGTCTTGGCAAGACACGACGACTAACGCTACAGCACGGAGTCCACGTTCTCGAGCCAAAGAATAAAGGCAGATCGATGAGAAGTAAGGACTTATGACCGATCCCGCGATGTACTGCTAAGTCCCTCACCCCCTTTCCCCTCTTCCCCCCCCGTGGGTCTCTGCCCCGTTAATGGCAAACCGACTTCAGTCGGTATGACTCCGCTCCTCGTCCAGCCCTCACCACCTATAAACCCACACCGACTTCCCCACCTTCGCCACCGGTTCACGTTTCCCCAGCCTCGCAAAGAACGGCGCCACCTCCCCCGACTGTACCCCTTGCAGGTAGCTCACGCTCACGGCTACGTACCCCTCCCCCGTTGGCGGCCCGGGTATGGCTTGCTCCGCGTAGGGGTATGTCCCCGGCAGGTGCACGACCCCTGTCCCCGAGTCCAGTCCGTACGCCCCCGGCGCGACTGTCCCCCAGTACGCGAGGTACATCGTTCCACCGGGGTTGTTCTTCCTCCACTCCGCTAATCTCTCCAAGTCCTGCCCCCAATCCAGGTTCGAGTCCCCGAGCAGTTGAGTCTCCCCCACAGCCCGTGCTGGCAGGTTGAAAAACGCCAGCGTGTGCGGAAACACCGTCGCCACTTCCAGAACCACTGCAACGACGGCTACCCACGCCCACCTCGGGTTCCTCGCCAGCGCCACCCCCCCCGCCACCGTCAGCATCACCGCCACCGGCAAGACGTGCCGCACCCCAATGTTCAGCGGCGACGCCATCGACGCCAACAGCACAAACCCGGCACACCCCACCAACCACCCCCCTCTCCGCACTCCCCACGCCCACACCCCCAGCAACCCCAGCGGCGTCTTTACCAGCATCGCAAACGGAAAATACCACCACCACCCCGTCATCGACGTCTGACCCAGCGCATATGCGGGATTCGACCGCGTCACCCCGTAGCTTGTGAGCAAGCCGGCGGTCATCGCCTGCGGAACGATTCGCGTCTTCTCGATCGCCAGCAGCGCCCGCGTCGGCCCGTCTGGCTGGGGTACGGTCTTCGCCCCCGACGCAATCCGCCGCAGCTCGCCGATGCGCGTTGCAATCGCCGTCGTATCAATAAGCCGCCCCTCCGGCGAAGGCGCATACCGAAACCCGTACGCCGCCCACACCGTCGCATACGCGGCGAGGACCGCCAGCGCCAGCGGCAACACCTTCGGCTTGCGGGAAATTAGCAGCAGCCCCGCGGCCATCGCCGGCGCCACCACCACCCCCGTGAACTTCGTCGCCGCCGCCAACCCCACCAGCACCCCCAGCAACAACCCCAAGCTCCAATGCCCCCCCCGCCGAATCTCCCACGCCACCCACACCACCCCCAGCACGAACACTGACAGCGCCACGTCGTTGGACACAATCGCCCCGTGCGCCAGCACCAGCGGATCGGCTGCCACCAGCGCCGCCACCACCACCCCCGCCAGCCCGCCCCCCATCCGCCGCCCCATCAGCCCCGCCACCACCACCAGCAGCACCCCGAAAACGAGCATCGCCGCCCGACTCCGCGCGACAACGGCTTCGCCGTCGACCTTGCCCCCGTACAGCCCGTCCACCGCCCACGCCCACTGCCCCACCACATCCCCCCGCACCGCACTCCGCCCGATGAACGACACGTCCACCCCCGTCTCCCGCCCGACCTGCCCCAGCCCGGCGACGTACTTCCACACCGGCGGGTGCTCCGGATTTACGCCCAATTCCCCGGCTTGCACCGCCGCCACCGCCGCCGCCACATGCACCGGCTCGTCAAATGTGCTCGCATTCCCCCGCGCCCCCACCCACGCCACCACCGCCCACACCAGTCCCAGCCCCACCACCGCCACCACCCCCCGCCCACCGTCCGCCCAAGACGCCACCCGGTCGGATGTCGGAGGGGAGTCATGGGCGCTGGCGTTCATCCGCGTACAATCCCCGCAGACGCCCCCGCTCCGCAACCCCCACATGCTCCTCACCCTCGCCCAATCCCTGTCCATACCCCGCGACCCCGTCCTCTGGGGATTCGTCATCTCTTTCATCGCCGTCGCATACGTCTTCTTCAAGGCCCGCCAAAACACACGCAAAGACCCCCTCTCCGGCCCGCCGCCCTTCTCCTCCCTCTCCAGCCAGCGCCGCATCGAAAACCAAATGACCGAGCTCCTCGTCGAGCTCGAAAAAATGTCCCGCCAAATGAACGCCCAACTCGAAACCCGCGCCGCCAAACTCGAAGAACTCATCCGCCAAGCCGATGAACGCGCCGGAATGCTCGAACAACGCCTTGACGACCTCCGCCGCGAATTCGGCGACCCCATCCTCCTCCGACAACCCCCATCGTCGTCGCAACCTGCGATCCAGTTCCGCCAAGACGAACTCCCCCCCCCCGCCCCCATGCCCATGGACCCCCGCCCCGCAGCCGTCTACAGCCACGCCGACCACCGCCGCGCCAGCTCCGCCATCGCCCGCGAGGTCAACCAACCCGCCAACGAAGTCGAACTCATCCTCGCCCTCCGCCGCCGCGCCAAGTGACCCCTTTTTCCCCTCCGCGGTACCACTCCAGCGGGTTCGGCTCGGCCCCCCCAGCCCCGCCTCATCCCCCCCCCCCCGCGCCCCGTTTCACCCCGCTCTCATCTCAACTTTACCCCGCCGCTAATCCCCGCCCCGCCTCCCACACCGTCTCCTAGGTGCCGCCTGCTCCGGTCCTGCCGCGTGGCGCGACCGATAATCTCCAATCCGCCTCGGTTATCCCGCGAAAGTCTGTCATTTATCCGCATCCACCACGTTCCCCGCGACGAATTAACTAATGGAGGTTCGCTATGACGTTCTGGGTCGTGCCGCAGCTTCCCATGGCGCCCAAGATCACCTCGGTTTGGCAGCGCACCCGCCCCACGCGGGTCGTCTTCCTTCTCGCCATCGTGTGGCTTCTCTCCCTCGCCGACCTCGGCTTTACACTCTGGGCCCACCGCTGGACACCCTTCGTCGAATCCAACCCCCTCGCCGCCAAGCTCCTGGCAGCCGGCATGACCGCGTCCGTCGTCCTCCTCAAACTCACCACCACCCTCATCGCCACCCACCTCTTCTGGCAAGTCCGCCGTTTCCCCCGCGCCGAAGCCGCCCTCTGGTTCATCATCGTCGCCCTCACCGGCCTAGCCATCCTCTGGAACCAGTACACCGCCACCGCCCTGAAAGAACCCCACTGGATCGAACACACCCTCGCCCGAGTCGAGTAAACCCCGGTCGCCACGGACCGCCACGGAGAGGAACGGACAGAGTGGATTCACTTTGATTACCCCTCCATGGGTTGATTGGAGAGGAACCGGCGAACTTTGAACTTTGCGCCGATGTGGGTGATGAGTCCGACCGGGAGGTGCAGGCATTTCAGGTACTGCAGGCACTGGGCACGGTGTTCCGCGACGATCGCCTTCACCGCCTTGATCACAACGACTACCGCGCCCTCTGCGACCAAGTCCGCCACGTACGCGCCCACCACGTTCCCGCGGTAGAAAACCTCCGGCGTCTTCTGTCTCTCGAAACCCATTCCCATCCCCGCGAGATCGGAGCACAACGCGCTTTCGTACACCCGTTCCAAGAAACCCGACCCGAGTTCATCATGCACGCGATACCCGGCTTGGATGATTTTCTCCGTAATCCCATAGAATTTGTTGACGATCGGCCCCATGCCCAATCCCCCTATGTCTGGTCTGCTCCGTGAAACTCCGTGGCCACGTATTTCCCCTACTCCGCTTCGACATACCACTTCCCGAACCGGTTACCGAGAAACACTCCCAGCGGAATTTGTTCCTGTTTCACAAACCCCTGCCCCGGCAGCTTCCCCTCCCGGTGCAGGTCCACCGCCGCGCACATCCCAGCCGCCGTGGTAATCTGAATCGCGCTCCAGTGCTCCCGGTCCACCATCCCGTTGTAAATCTTCCGCGCGTCCGTCACCTGCACCAGCCGCCCATCCCGCCGGCCCGTCACCGTTGTGAAAGTAAGCACCACGTCCTGCATCGTGATCGGAATCGCACTTTCCAAAATGTCCTTCAAGATGTGCCGCCGATCCCTCAGTCGAAGCGAATCCACCAGAAAATGCACCAAATCCCGGTGCCCCGCATACCGCACCGTCTTGTAATCCAGCGCCCTGACCCTTCCCTCCATCGTCTCGCACAACGTCCCCAGCCCGCCCGACGTGTTAAACGCCTCGTAGTCCACCCCGTCCAGCGAAAAGTGCTCGTACCCCTCGAGCGCGAGAACGTCGGTCCGCTTGCCCTCGTAGATGGCTTCGCAAGCGTTGCAATATTCGTTGATCAGCCCGTCGGTGCTCCAGGTCAGGTTGTATTTCAGTCGGTTCGATGGATAAATCGGCAACGCCCCCACCCGCATGTGCACCTCGTCGACCTGCTCGAATTGCTGCGCCAGCTCGTGCGCCACGATTTGAATGAACCCCGGCGCCAGCCCGCACTGGGGCATGAAAATCTGCCCCGGCTTGGCCCGGGCGGACACGTCGCGGACGGCCCGCGTCGTCGCCACGTCCTCCGTCAGGTCGAAGTAGCTCGCCCCGGCTTCGAGGCACGCCCGCGCGATCCCCGGATTCACCGCATATGAGCACGCCGAGATCACCGTGTCCGTCCCGCCGCCGGCTCGCATCGTCTTCACCAGCGCGCCCTCATCGGCAACGTCCAGCGTCGCCGTGCCCACACCCTCAAGCGCCCCCCGCACCCGCGCCAGCGCTGCAGGGTCCTGATCCCCCACGGTCACTTGAAAGTCGCCCGCCCGATGCAAGAACCGCGCAATTGCAGAACCAATCTTCCCGCCGCCGAGAACCAAAACACTATGCTTCGTCGCCATCTTCGCTCCGTCCGTTGGGGGTGTGTCGCGGCTCGGGCAGACCCGGCGGGTCTCGCCGGCGTCCCGCCTTCCGCCGCGGGGCCACGATCTTCCGCACTCCGCCCCCCATTTTCCATCCGGCAACCATTTTCAACCCCGCACCCCGCCCGCCGATTTTCTGTTTCTCTTTCCCTCGCCAACGGGTACACCTATCGCCCATGCGGACCACCCTGGCTCATGCCTTCGTCTTGATCGTTTCACTGCTGTTCTTCGTCCCCGCCGCTTCCCCAGCCTCGGCACCCCCCAATTCCCCTGCCACTTCCCCCGCCACCCGACCCTCCCCCGTCACCATCGAAACCATCGACCGGCCCGCCCTACCCCTCCGCGGCGTGGTTGCGCGCATCGACCTCACCGACCCCCGCGTACGCATCGTCTGTATCCCCGCCGGCACGGCCCGGCCGGGCACCGCGCCCTGGCCCACCACACTCGAAACCGTACCCGCCGCCGCACAACGCGAAAACACAATCCTCGCCGTCAACGGCGACTTCTTCGCAGCCGAACGCACCGTCGACGCCGAAGGCGTCGCCGCACGAAAACAATACATCCGCGGCAAAAAAGCAACCCCCACCGGAAACGCCGTCTCAGCCGGCAAACTCTGGGCACGCGCCTCATCCCCCGTCGGAATGGTCGTAGTCGCACCCGACCAAACCGTCTCCATCGTCCGCGCCCGCGACGTCCCCAACGGAGCCATCCAAGCCGTCTCCGGAAACCGAATCCTCGTCGAAAACGGAAAACCAACCCTCACCCACAAAGACGCCGACACCCGCGCCCCACGCACCGCAGCCGCCCTCACCCCCGACGGCAAAACCCTCCTCCTCGTCGTCGTCGACGGCCGCTCGCTCCGATCCCGCGGAGCCACCCTCGGCGAGCTCGCCACCCTCCTCGCCGAACTCGGAGCCCACACCGCCGTCAACCTCGACGGCGGCGGTTCCTCCTCAATCGTCCTCCGAGACCCCACCGGAACCCAAAAAACCCTCAACAACCCCAGCGACGGCGAAGACCGCCCCGTCGCCAACCTCTTGGGCGTCAAACTCGCCGAATAAAGAACCATCGCCACCAACCTCCCCGCACCCACGACGGTGAATGAACCACCGCACAACAGCTCGGCCAGCTCTAAATCTCGTCAAAAGTTCTCTTCTAGGGTGCGTAAAACGCGCCACTCCGTCACCATCCCCAACACCGCCACCCCATGAATCTCCCCACCCCCTTCGCGATAAACCTTCCCCACAATCTCCGTCGCTCTGCATCCCCCACAAACCCATCCGGCCTAAACCCCAATGGCCCTCTCTCCCCTCCGTGTTTCTCCGTGCCCTCAATGGCTGCGTGGTGAATCCACCCTATTCCGCCAAAACCTACCGCGTGTTGCTCCCCAGCGGCGTCGCCACCTGCCGGTTCCCCCGCTTGATCGTCACTGGCACCGTCTCCATCGACACGCGCGCCGCAAACTCGTCGTAAAACTTGTTGATAAACGTCCGCGTCGCCCACGCCGTCCCGTCGGCTAGGCCGCAGATCGTCGTGCCCGGCATGATCCCCATCGTCTTCTCCAGCTCAAGCAGCAGCTCGAGGTCTTTCATCCGCCCCCCGCCGTCGACGATCCGGTTGAGGATCTTGCTCATCCACGCGCTGCCCTCCCGGCAGGGGGTGCACTGTCCGCAGCTCTCGTGCGCGTAGAACCGTACGCAGTTCCGCAGCGCCTTGACCATGTCCGTGTGCTCGTTCATCACGATCATCCCCGCCGTCCCCAGCCCCAGGCACCCGCCCCGGAACCGCACGTCGTCAAAGTCGAGCTTGATGTCCAACTGGTGCGTCGCCAGCACGCCCATGCTGATCCCGCCGCAGATGCTGGCTTTGAACTTCCCGCCCTTCATCCCCCCGCCAAGCTGGTTGATGGCAAAGTCCAGCGTGATGCCCAGCTCCTGCTCGTAAACCCCGGGCTTGTTCACGTGCCCGCTCATGCCAAACAGCTTCGGCCCCGGCGAACTGGGTGTCCCCATTGTCTTAAACCACGCCGGCCCGCGCTCGATGATGTGCGGCACGTTGCACAGCGTCTCGACGTTGTTGATGACGGTCGGCCGGGCAAACGCCCCGGCTATCGCAGGAAACGGCGGCTTGTTCCGCGGCCAGCCGCGCTTCCCCTCCAACGCCTCCAACATCCCCGTCTCCTCCCCGCAGATGTACGCCCCCGCCCCCCGATGCACGTAACACTCCACCTTGTACTTGCTTCCCATCACCCCGTTCTGCCCAAAAATCCCCTTCTCGTACGCCTCCTTCAACGCCTGCTCGAGCACCTTCGCCTGCCGGTGGTACTCACCCCGGATAAAGATGTACGCGATATCGCACTGCGTCGCGATGCAACAAATCGCAATCCCCTCGAGCATCTGATGCGGGTCGTAATCCAGCAAATACCGATCCTTAAACGTCCCCGGCTCGGACTCGTCCGCGTTGACCACCAGGTAGTGCGGCCCCTTCTTCTCCTTGGGAATAAACGACCACTTCTGCCCAGCCGAGAACCCCGCCCCCCCCCGCCCCCGCAACCCCGAATCCGTCACCGTCTTGACGATCTCCTCCGGCGTCATCTCCAAACTCTTCCGCAACGCCGCGTACCCCCCGGTGGCGACATAGTCGTCATACCAGTGCAACTTCCGCTTGGAAGGATCCGGGTCAATCCGCTTGGTGAGTACGCGTTCGTTGAATGCCATGGCACCAACATCATAGCCGACGTTAGGACGAGTTCGATGCTTCAAAAATAGGAGGGAGTTCCCGAAGCTTTGAGGACTTGCGGGCAAGGTCGATGATCTCGCGGGCGATGAAAACTCGGCCGTAAGTCTTTCCGGTTGCTTCCTTTAGAATTCCGGCGTCCTCAAGGCGCTTGATGTGTTGTTGTGCAGCCGTGTTTGTCACGCCAAGGTGATCCGCCAAAGTCCGAATCGTAACGGCTGGTTGCTGAAACAGCAGGTCAATCGCCTTTGCAGTTAGAACTGAACCCCTCGCACGCTCGAACTTCTGTCGATAGGCGCGCCGCAGATCACGGAGGCTGCCAAGCCGGTCAACCGTATCTTTGGCCTGCCGAACAACTCCCAACAGAAAGTATTCCGTCCAGTCAGCCCACCGCCCCGTTTTGCTCAAGTTGAGCAGCCCGTCGTAATAGGACCGTCGATCAGCCTCAAAATACGCGCTCATATGCAACGCCGGCAATTGCATCTGGAAGTCTCGAACCACCTGAATTGCGATCAGGAGTCGGCCTACACGTCCATTTCCGTCGTTGAACGGGTGAATCGTCTCAAACTGATAATGTGCCATTGCGGCGCGAACAAGCGGCGGAATCGCCTTGGCATCGGCCATGAACGCCGTCAGGTCATCGATTAACGCGCCCACATGCACCGCCGGTGCGGGAACAAACTTGGCCCTGGAATACGTTCCGTCCCCGCCTATGAGCACTTGCTTCACTCGAAACTGCCCCGGCGTGTCGTCACCACCGCGAATATTCGTCATCAGCATCTGATGAAGTCGCTTGACGAACGCTGGTGTGATCCCGGTGTTTGCCACTTCCGTAGCACCCCACTCCAGTGCCCGTGCGTAGTTGCGCAGTTCGCGTACATCAGGTACCTCGTCTTCGACCCTGTCCGATACCTCGAACAATGCAAGATCTTCCTCCGCCGCAAGGGTGCCTTCAATCCGACTCGAAAGCGTGGCCTCACGTCGAATCAACGGCCGCAGTAACAGGTCGGGATAGAGTCCATCCAATTGCTGCAACGCCCCCTGTAACCTGCCTAGCTCTACCGCCGAGTCATTGAGTAGCCCGAGTAACGACCCCATCCAAGTCGTGTCCCGCGGCAGCGGATTGGGCATGAAAGTGATGTGTCCGCCAATATTTTGCACCCACGACCCAGGCATTGCGGATGTAAAGCTATCCTGTTCCATGACTTACACCCTATCTCTCCGGAAGTATCAATCGCACCCACTAAATAATAGCTTCGGCGTCAAAACTATCAATGTCACTCGTTGATTGATACTTTCCTATCACACCCGCCTACCACCGCCTCACCCGCTCCCCCCGGCGCAACCCACAATCCATCCCCCCCCCTTCACCCCAAACGCCTCCTACCACCCGTCCACATTCCTCAGTGGCGCATATGACCGAACGTACCCCACCGAATGGCAACCCGTTACAAATTGCTGCTTCAACGCCTCGTCACGCATCAGCGACCGCCACACCTGCGCCCACCACAAAAACAGCCGCTGCTCACCAGTAAACCCGTCCAACACCTCCGCGCGCTTTCCCGCCGTGTGCGACCGTTACGCATCCAACGCCAGCGTGATCCCCGCCAAGTCCGCGATACGTCAGCCGCGCCACGATCCGCGCACCCGGCAACGACGCAAATTCAAACGCCTCGTACTGCCCGCCCAGCCGCCGCGCCTCCGACTCGAACTAGATCTCGTCGTCCTCCGTCAACCAATCCGTAGAACCCCATCCCCGTCGCTCTTCCTACCCTGGTCGTCGAACCCGTGCGTAATCTCGTGCCCGATCACACCCCCGATCAC